>DATFKV010000284.1:0-5944 GCA_035268465.1 Cryomorphaceae bacterium
CATCGAATTGAAAAGACATGGGAGTTTTTTCGGCAGCCATACCTCCGTATATCAGATCGATTCTTTTTCCCGTAAGGTCAAAAAGCTCCAATATCACATTGCCCGATTCTTGAGTGGTAAATTCTACCATCGAAATATCGATTACCGGGTTCGGGTTAGAAGAAAGCATCAGGTTTTGACAGATCTCTACATCAATATTCAGCGGCGCTGATGCATCAAAGCACGGGTCGAGATTTGAGGGTTGTATATTTTCAAGATCTACATCGACATCGGTTGAAATGGAATAGATGGAATACGTTCCCGGATTGAGACCATCTAGCTGCACTTGATTATCCGTATTGACGGAAACTATTTGATTGAACCCGTTGAGCAAGGCAAACCCCTGATTTGGTCCCGAGCTGTTTGTGCGGTCAACGGAGATGGTTACAGGTAAATCGTCGATGCAAACAGTAGTGGGATCCTGTGTGGATATTAGACCTGCATCTGCTCTGAAGGTAGTCACCGGCAAAGGACTGCTAATAGTAAAACATCCATCCAGATCATTCAGGTTGGAAATATTTGCTGTTTCGATGCTATTGAATGCCACGTGAGAAATAAAGTAATCACCGGGAGGGAAAGCATCGGGTTGGAAAAGGCCATTGAGTTTAGCCACTTTGATTCCGTAGTCGGCATCGTGTAAAATAAAGGCGCTGTTACTTCCGGTATTTCCTGACACCTCTGCCTGCAATTGATCCACTACGCCGTTATTTAGACAGAGGTCGCGGGTTTGAGAATCGGATGCAACGATACCCGCCGTAGGAGGTTGACAGGCAAAATCACTTGAAGACAACACCGCAAAAGCTTTCCGCGGTAGGTCAATGATCTCTTCAAAATCACCACCTACGTAAACATCACCATCCGAGTCGGCGGCAATGGCAAAGGCGGTATATACCGGATCCCATCGAGGGGAACCGAGACTACCGCCATCAAAAACAACTTCGTACCAATCCTCATTTGAAAAAACATTCGTGTATTGATTGGTTTCCAGTGAATAAACTCCTGCAAAAGCTTCAGCTGCAAAGTAGAGTGAAGAGCCCGAAATGTATAAATCCAAACCACCCGCATAAAACTCATTATTGAATGGGTCTCCACCCGAAGGAAGACCGGCATTAGCCAAGGGTGTCAATTCGCCGGAGGCCAGATTAACTTTTCCTATTCCGTCACCTCCTGCGTGTAACACTCCGGCAACGATTAGGTCATTCTCATAAACAACCATGTCGTTGGCTCTGACAATCCTGTTGCAGCAGCCAAAAGGCGTTGGTGTTTCAACGTACCTGAAATCCGTTAATTCTCCTTGCGTTTGTCCAATTTCTAAAAGATTAGAAATAATCACACTTTCACCATCCACGGAAAAAATATCAAAGTCTCCGCCAACGAAGATGGAGGTGTCGGACACAGCCAGTGAGAGAAATTTGTCTGAAGGATCTAAAGGCAGATTCACGGTAGGCCAGTCTAGCAAGTTTCCCGTACTACGGTTTAACGCACCTAAATTAAGTTGGGTATTGCCTGCAAAGTTGGTTTTTCCCGTGTAATATATTCGATCACTGTCTGCTTTGAGAGTATATATGCGGGTGTCGGCAATTAACGATTCCAAATTTTGCCCCCATTCAGTTACCTCTAGAGTTTCTCTGTCCAGAGCAACAATTCCATGTCTTATTGAATCGCCGAATAGGCTGAAAGCACCTGATATTAGGATCCGATCACCATCAATCAGAATTTCATCAATTAGTCCATTGGGTGAAACAGTGGTGCTCAATGGTTCTCCCGTGGACTTGTCAATCACGGCAAAATTTGAATAGAAAACCGTATCAATTTGTGGAATGGAAGAATTGAAAGAGCCTCCATAAGTGATTATGCCATTGTGAACAGAAATAGCCCTAACACGATCATTCGGATCGGGATTAAAGCTTGTAAGCTGAAAATTAGACTTATTGAGAGATGCAATGTTTGAGCGTTCAACCCCTCTGACTTTAGTGAAATCACCGCCTAAAAAAAGTTCATCATCAGTTATTTCCAAATCCCAGACGGATTCGCCTACAATAAACACACTTCCCGGATCCAGTTCTTCATTTACTAAATCAATTCTAGCCATGAATCTTCTCTCTTCTTCGTTGACCTCTGTAAAGTCTCCTGCAAAGTAGAGCTTGTTGCCATCTGCTGCCAGGGTCAATACTCTGGCATTGGGTAGAGCAGAAGGTTGATCCGGTACGCCTGTGATAATGCTAGCCGAAGCAAAATATTGAGAACCGTTGAGATTGACCCCACTAAAATTCCCTCCGGCATATACTTTATTACCCGTTATTTCCAGATCAAAAACCGACTGCAAATTGGTCGTTACAACCGTTGTGCCTTCAGAAAAAGGAATGGAAAGATCGTAGGCTTCACCTGCGAAATCGAAGGCGGCAAAACTCATGCGAATATTTTCTTGAATTTGTCCGGCGGAACTGGCTACCAGTAGTTCGCCGCCCTGCTCTTCCAAAGCCGTGCATCGAACAAATTCATTGCTAGATTGAGAAAAAGCGAACCCATCCGAAGTTAATTGCAAATCATTAACATCGAATGCTGCTACAATTGGTCTGGACTTTTCCTCTACACTTGTGAAACTACCTCCGACAAACAGACGATTACCTGCTATTTTAAGTTCGTTAACGAAAGCATTAACCGCTGGTGTCCAGTCTATGAGATCTCCCGAAGTCCAATTCACAGCGCAAAGGTTTTCTACCCCGCTACCATTGAATTCGGAGAAGCTACCACCTATAAAAGCCGTGTCACCTCTGATTTCCACGGCTAGCGCAGTCCCTGAAAACTCCAAGCTTTCATCAGTGCTTATCACGGTCAGATTTGCAAGATCAAGTGTCGCGAATTTGGAGGTTTCAAAACCGGCCACTTGGCTGAAATCTCCCGCGAGGTGTATAAAATCACCATTAACTTTGATGTCGCGTACGGCACCATTTACTTGTGAAATAAACGAAGTGGAAACGTTTCCTTCAATAGGATCCACCAGGGCCAGGTTTTTGATTGAAAAATTGCCGTCTATACTATTAAATATTCCTCCCACTAGAATGCTGTCGCTGTAAGAGTCTATTCGATACATTGGCTCATTAATGCTCGTAGCTTGCAATCCGGGATTCCATGGCAGTAGCTCACCCGTGGTGGGGTCCAGCGCAGCTAATAGCTCTCTTGATTCACCGTTTACAAAATGAAAATATCCTGCAATGTAGAGTCCGTCATCCGTCAAGTGTAGATCAAATATTCGGGTATTTAGTGGCTGCGAAATAGCAGCCACACTGGCATTCCATGCTGTAGGGTTACCATTTTCATCAATGTGCGCAATCCTCGACCTCAAGCTGTCTTTGATATTCGTAAACTCACCGGCTATAAACCATCCACCATTGCCATCAGCAACCGCCGCAGTTATGGCCCTATTCGAAAACGGTCCTTTTTCGAGTACCTCATTTGAGGCTAAATCGTAAGTGACGGAAAGCTTTTTAATCTCACCGACACCACTGAAGGTTCCTCCTATAAACAGGGTATCTCCTTTTTGCTCAATATCTCGCACAGGCCCGTTCACCGCCGGGTTAAAAGGCAAGACATCGTAGGTATTGTAATCGAAAGCGCAAATATTTTTTCTGGGCAGCCCGTTGACTGTTTCGAAAAAGCCTCCGACATACAGCACTCCTCTTTCTTGATCTAAATGAACGTCGTAGACATCTCCATCAATTTCAGGGCTTAAGGCCGTAACCTGATTGTTTGCGTTGATATGCGCTAAAGACTGTCTGTCAAATTTTCCAACTTTGGAAAATTCACCACATATAAACCTGCCTCCCTCTCCGTCGTCAATGACATCCCTTAAAAAGCCGTCCACAGTTGGCAATTCAATGATCGGTTCGGATGTCGAAAGGTCATAGGCATCTAAAAACGGTGTTATTCGTGCGTCGCTTATTCCTAGTTCTGAAAAATCACCACCTATATAGATTCGGTCTTTTTCTTCATCTATTGCTATGGCTCTAACATTACCATCCAACACTTCCGGAATGTTTGTGGACAATTTTAAATCTTGGGACGATACAGACATTAACAAGAATACAATGCACCCAAATGAAAGGAGATACTTGGTCATGGCGAATTGGTTTGATTGGTTTATAAACTCTTTAAGATAAGAATAAATCACCTGTCAAACAGATTTTGCCCGATAGTCGTTTTTTTACACTCCCAGATGGATCAACGCATCCCCCTGATTGACCACGGGCATATTGTTGTGGCAAATCACAAATCCGTTCGCGGGTGACTTGATGCTCATGCTGAACTCGCCGAAGGGATCGGTGATGTAGCCCAGGATGTCACCTTTGGTCACGGTCATACCCGATTTCACCACGCCTCGGTAGATGCCGCTTCGCTTGGTTCTGATCCAACGCGAGTTTTTGCAAAGTATGGATTCTGCGCTTTGCACAGGTGCGTTATCAATCATTCCCTGATTTTCGAGAAACCGCAGTGCGCCGCTCACGCCTGCCTCCACCACTTCTTCATCCATCCGCATGCTTTCTCCGCCTTCAAATACCAACATGGTTTTGCCCATTTTGTGAGCTTGCTTTCGCAGACTTTTATCTACAAAACCACTCTGTAATATAAAGGGCGCTCCGAATGTTTTGGCAAGTTTTAAAGCCTTGGGATCCTTAGCAGCATAGCGAATTTGAGGGAAATTAAACCGAGATGAACCACCTGTATGGAAGTCGATACCAAAGTCGATTTCCTTCAAAATATTGTGGGAAATAAAATGGGCGATGCGCGAGGCAAGCGATCCTGTGGCCGAACCGGGAAAGCTTCGGTTGACGTCTTTGCCGTCAGGCACGTCGCGGCTGAAATTCAGAAAGCCATATATATTCATTACGGGAATGGCGACTACCGATCCACGGCGCAAAGCCTCCAAATGATCCCCGTCAATGAGGCGTCGGATGATTTCAATTCCGTTGATTTCATCACCGTGCAGTCCGCCGCTTAGTAGGACGGTTGGTCCTGCTTCTTTGCTGCGAAAGATATAGACGGGTAAATCGATGGTTGTGCCGGAGGGCAATTTTGCCAGGCGTATATTGATTTTGGCTTTCTCTCCGGCAGGAATGCTTTTTCCAGCGATAGTAATTTCTTTCTTCTTTGCGATAACGATGAATTTTTGTCAAATATAATCATCACCAATCTCTGAGGAGATGATTCTTAATCCGAAGATGAAATGAATACATTTGCCCTCCCGAATAAAAATAATTCATTTTTTGAACGATCGAGTAGAAGGTAAGCTGATTATCGGAAATAAAGAAAAGATTTCTTTTCCCGAACAAAAGCGGCACCACATTGTGGCTCGGATAGATTCAGGAGCTCGCTCATCATCGGTGCATTGCGACGAGATTTGGGTCGAAGAAATGGACGGCAAAAAGGTGTTGTGTTGCCATTTCTTGAAACGGTCCAAGAAAGTAGTCCGCTTTCAAAAGTTCAAACGCCGAAAAATAAAGAGCTCAAACGGGCAAATTGAAACCCGATACATCGTAGAGGTTAAGATAAGATTAGGCGATTGCGAAAAGATCACACAAGTTTCGCTAAACGATCGTTCCACCATGAATTATTCCGTATTGTTGGGCCGTCGATTTCTTGCCGACGACTTCCTCATTGATGTATCCAGAAGTTACGTGCAAAACGAGTTATGAAACGCGAATGATATATTTTAATCATATGATGAAAATATATTCTTCGAGAGCGAAGCAGTTTCGGGTGTGCAGAAAATTTAAGGTAAAATGCACAGCCACATAAAATTTTTAAACAGATGAAAATTGCAATTCTCAGCAGAAACAGAAGTCTTTATTCCACAAGTCGTCTCAAAGAAGCTGCTATAGAACGAGGCCACGAAGCTATCGTGGTG
>DATFKV010000285.1:0-3488 GCA_035268465.1 Cryomorphaceae bacterium
TCCCATTGATCTTTTGGGTTTCATCCCCGTAGACAATAGCCTGAATGCTTCCGGTTCGGTGATCGACTGCGATGGAAATCCGATTGAGAATGCAATCATCAATATTCAGGACACCGGTTTTGATGCCTACACGACCAGTGACGAAGACGGCGCATTTAGTTTCTTATTGAGTTGTGCTCAAAGCGGAGCCCTCAACCTTAGTATTTTAGATCCCTCTTCGCTCACGGCTTCAGAAGAAGGTGATTTTGCTTACGATGTAGCCGTATCCAATGAGCTTTCATTCGGCGACATCGTTTTTTGTGACGAAGAGAGTGTTCCTGATTTTATCACATACAACGATGGCTTCAATCAGATCACATTCGAAGAGATTTCCTTTGATCCCGAAGCTCCGGGTTGTACGGATTTGGAAGCATTTAATTTGGGCAGTCCTATCGTAGATGTGGTGGAAGGTATTCAAGTCGAATTGACCAACACGCAAGACACAGTAGGCTTCGTTGCCTGTGGCGATCAGCAAATAATCGTGAAGGGATATCTGCCTTCAGGAAATTATCTCGTTTTTGAAAGTGCTCCCGGCATAGACTATTTCGTTTCAGGTCCTCAAATTACCGAAGGTGAGGATGTAACCTTATATGAGGGAACGATTTTCATCAATAACAATGAAGCCTCAGAAGTCTTTATCTACGAAGATGAAACGATGGCTGTTCAAGTTGATGAATACATCACTGAAGGAATTTCACTAACCTATCAGCTCATTTGGTAATGAAAGTTGAATCCTTCCAAACAATTTGCTGATTAGAGTGAAGCAAATAAAAAAAGCGTCCGATTTGTCGGACGCTTTTGTTTTAAATAAATTCTAACACCTTAGAAGCTCTCTACCAATTCGTCCAGTGCCATATGAAGATACTGGCCTCTCAAGTTTTTTGCGATAATAACTCCATCTTCATCAATCAAGATACTCTGTGGAATGCTGCGCACATTGTAAATCTGTGCAGGCTTAGAGCTCCATCCGCCTAAATCACTTACGTGGTATTTCCAGTCAAGATTGTCTTGCTTAATTGCCGCTACCCACTTGTCTTTGGCCTTGTCAAGGCTTACGCTGAAAATCTCGAAACCCTTGGCATCCTTAAATTTTGCTTTGCTGTATTTATTGTAGGCACTTACCACATTTGGATTTTCTCTTCGGCAAGGTCCGCACCAAGAAGCCCAGAAGTCGATCAAGACCACTTGGCCTCTGAGATCGGATAAGTTGAGCATTTTACCGTCAGGACTCTCAAAAGACAATTCCGGTGCGACGTCTCCGATATTAAGTCCCACCTCGCCTGATTGCTCTACGGGAGGCTTATTCTCATCGTTGGTAGGGCTCAAGCCAAATGCTGTAAGCACCGACAGAGCTACAATTCCTATACTAGTTGTCAATAATTTCATGATGATTATTTTTTGTCTGTTTTGTCAAAAGACGTACCAAATTACGAAATACGCTTGATATTTGCACCTAAGGCTTGCAACCGAGTGTCAATATTTTGGTATCCGCGATCGATTTGCTCAATGTTGTGAATGGTGCTCTCGCCTTCTGCACTCAGTGCCGCAATCAAAAGCGAAACTCCTGCACGGATATCGGGAGACGTCATTGAGATACCTCGTAAATTTACTTGTTTGTCCAGTCCGATTACCGTGGCACGGTGAGGATCGCAGAGAATAATCTGTGCCCCCATGTCAATAAGTTTATCAACGAAGAATAGGCGGCTCTCGAACATTTTCTGGTGCACCAGTACCGATCCTTTCGCCTGAGTAGCGACCACCAAAACAATACTCAATAAGTCAGGTGTAAACCCCGGCCAGGGATGATCTGACACCGTCATAATTGATCCATCGATATACGTGTCGATGGCGTAATGATCTTGGGCGGGAATGAAGAGATCATCTCCCTTCAGCTCCATCTTAATTCCCAGTCTTCTAAAGGTGTCGGGGATAATACCGAGCATCGGATAGTTGACATCCTTGATGGTGATCTCAGATCCCGTCATGGCGGCCAGACCAATGAAACTTCCGATTTCGATCATGTCGGGAAGGACTCGGTGCTTGGTTCCACCCAGGTATTCTACTCCTTCTATGGTAATGCGATTGGAACCCGCACCTTCAATTTTTGCTCCCATTGAATTCAGCATCTTGCACAGTTGCTGAATGTATGGTTCACAGGCCGCGTTGTAAAGAGTGGTGGTGCCTTTGGCCATAGATGCGGCCATAATGACATTGGCCGTTCCCGTAACGGATGGTTCATCCATGTGGTGAAAGGTGCCTTTCAGGTTGTCGGCTTCAACTTGGTAAAATTTCTCTCCGGGATTGTAATTGAACTTCGCGCCCAATTTTTCAAATCCGATAAAGTGGGTGTCCAACCTTCTGCGTCCTATCTTATCTCCGCCGGGTTTTGGGATGTATCCTTTGCCAAAGCGAGCGAGTAGGGGGCCTACAATCATGATGGAGCCTCGAAGACCACTGCCTTTGGCTTTAAAAGTATCAGTGTGAAGGTATTCAATGTCGACGTTTTCCGCAGTAAAAGCGTAATGCTCTTTTCCGAGCTGCTCCACTTTGACACCCAAGTCGCGCAGTAAGTCAATCAGTTTATTGACATCGATGATGTCAGGAACATTTTCAATTTCAACCCTTTCAGGGGTAAGCAATACGGCGCAAAGGATTTGAAGAACTTCGTTTTTTGCACCTTGAGGGATGATCTCACCTTTTAATCTTTGTCCTCCGACAATTTTAAATGCACCCATTCTCTAGTTTCTTTTTTTGCGGCGTTTTTTCTGTCCCTTTCTTTGGTTTTGTCTCTGCGCAGGCTTTTTATTCACGCCCATTTGCTGGATTACCTTGTGAGTTGATTCCAGATCTTCTTCAGGATTTTCCAATTTCAACTTCCCATTGGACAATTTTTGCAAGTCGGAGGCAATCACTTCGTCTTTTACGCTGTTTTGGTTCCAAACTACGTAAGCACGTTTCATAACATTGGCCATGCTGATTGCCGCCTTTTGACGCTCTTCAGGGTCTTCGATTTGGACAACTTCCTTGATTAGGTTCTCGATGGTTTTGCCGTAATGACCTAGACGAATGTCGTTTTTGGGGTAACTGACTTTTTTTGGTTTTGATTGAAAAGACTCCGGGCTGGGCTTAGGGTAAGGGGAGTCAACATCAAGTTTAAAATCAGACATAACGTGAAGTTGGTCCCAAAGCTTGTGATTAAAATCTTCAACATCCCGAAGTTGAGGAAAGAGGTTTCCCATCGTTTTGATAATAGACCGCGCACATCTATTGCGCTCTTCCCTGTCTTCAATTGAAACGCAATGCGCTACCATTGTATGTACACTCCTGCCATATTCCAATATCTTGAGATCGGGGCGTGTACTGTTGTATGTTAATTTCATAAGGTGATTTTATCGTCAGATAAGACGGCTAATGCCGCACAAAGTAAAGATGAATTGTTTCTTTAAAAA
>DATFKV010000286.1:0-3836 GCA_035268465.1 Cryomorphaceae bacterium
TGGCCTTACGGCAAAAGGAATTGTGATTGTAGAGGTTAATGGCGAACAAGCCAAGGAAGTGGATCGCATCGACTTGGATGCCCGCACTCGCGAGGTGAAGATGGGCCCCGATGGAGCAATTTATGCGCTAACGGATGATAGCAGTGGGAAGCTGTTGAAGATTACGCCCGGTAAGGAGTAAATGTCGTGGAGGCAGACATCTGTAGCTGAGCAATCCATTCGACTTCCCGGGTTGAATCCGCGCCGCGATTTTTAAGTTTAGAGATTGTTGGGGAGGTGCGGTGTAACATAATGATGGTTATTTTTCAGGAAAGGAAGAGACAGATAATCAGGTGTATAAGGCTATCTGTCTATTGAAATTTTTGGCCGATTGCTGTGCGAAGGACTTGTCGATAATTCAGAGAAAAGTGCTAAACAAATGACCGGTAGCTCATGATTGAAAGTATTCGTGGAAAAATTTTTTTCACCCACTCTTGTAGGCTATTTAACTGACAATCCTATTTTTAGAGTCAAAACAAAATCAATCGATCATGAAAAAGTTAATTGCAGAATTTATCGGCACCTTCTGGTTGGTGCTTGGAGGTTGTGGGAGTGCCGTCTTGGCTGCCTCATTCCCTGAACTAGGTATAGGCTTTGTCGGGGTTTCTCTGGCATTTGGACTCACCGTTGTAACTATGGCCTACGCCATCGGGCATATTTCAGGCTGCCATCTCAATCCCGCAGTTTCATTAGGGCTCTGGGCCGGAGGCCGCTTTAGCGGAAAAGAATTGCCGCCTTACATCCTGGCTCAGCTGCTTGGCGCTACCGCAGGGGCAGGTGCTTTATACCTGATTGCTTCGGGACAACCCGGCTTTGAACTAGGAGGCTTTGCGGCAAACGGATACGGAGCGTATTCTCCCGGGGGATATGGAATGGTAGCTGCGTTGGTCTGTGAAGTGGTAATGACTTTTATATTTCTCATGGTTATTTTAGGAGCGACGCACTCAAAAGCTCCGGCCGCCTTGGCAGGACTGGCTATCGGTCTTTGTCTTACCCTCATTCATTTGATAAGTATACCCGTAACCAATACCTCAGTCAATCCCGCTCGAAGCACGAGTCAGGCCATTTTTGTCGGCGATTGGGCAGTGGGGCAACTATGGTTATTTTGGGTGGCACCGATTGCCGGGGCCTTAATTGCCGGAGTTGTTTACAAATACCTGTCACCCGAGGTGAGCGATACTCAGATCAAAGTTTCAGATCTTGATCCGACTTTAAAAACCGCTTAAATCCAATCAGAAAAGGGAGCTTAAGGGCTCCCTTTATTTTTTTATCCATAGGGGATTATCAAGGCTTAAATTTGGAGTTCCTGTCTCTCATTTTTTGTTCGGTGGGTTCAGTTCATTAGTTTGTCAGATAGTCTAGAAAATGAAAATCGACATAAACAGCGACATGGGAGAGGGCCTGAACAATGAGCATTTGCTCATGCCCTATATCACGTCCTGCAATATTGCCTGTGGAGAGCATGCAGGTTCGGTGGAGATTATGGATAAGGTCATCGCCTTGGCCTTGACGCATGAAGTGAAGATTGGGGCGCATCCCTCTTTTCCCGATCGAGAAAATTTTGGGAGGAAGATTATGGTCATAACCGATATTGAGCTGAGGAAAAGTTTATCGGACCAACTGAAACTTTTTCGCGAAAGAGCTGACCTCCAAAATATCCCCGTTCATCACGTAAAGCCGCACGGTGCACTGTACAATCTCGTTGCTTTAGATGAAGAAAAAGCGGCGATGGTTGTCGAAGTCGTTCAGCAGGTTTTCGAAAGGGCCAAAATCTATGTACCATTCGGATCAAAGATTGAAAAAGTGGCGCTGGCGAAAGGGATGGAGATTGTCTACGAAGCCTTCGCCGATCGAAATTACCATGATGATTTAACCTTGGTGCCGAGGACTCTTCAGAATGCGCTCATCACGGATGCCGATCAAGTTTTGGCGCACGTAAAGAGAATCATTGAACGCTCCAAAGTAAAAACCATTGAAGGCAATGAGCGGGAAATAAAAGCGCAAACCTTTTGTGTGCACGGGGACAATCCAAATGCAAGCAATATTTTAAAAGCACTTCATCAGGAGGTTGTTTTGAAATGAGTGGTCAATGAGAGCTTAATAGATCTTTGTAATTTGTGGTCAAACTCGGTTTCAGATTTGTCGAAATACAACCTCACATACAAACCCTTCGGCCCTTCGGCTATTTTGATCGAATGGCCTGCGCAGATTGATGAGGACATCATTCGAAACATCGCAGCATTCGAGAGGTCCATTCAAAAGAAAGAAAACATTTCGGATACGATCATCGCCTACAACTCTCTGACGATTTGCTACAACCGCGAGGTTAATTTTGACATAGAAATCACGCAGTTGCAAAAACAGTACGAAGAGGTAAAACCGCTCCAAGACGCGAAGTCGAAAATTTGGCAAATACCCGTGTGTTATCATCCCGATTTTGGATTGGACCTGGAAGAAATAGCTCGAGTAAAGAAAATCTCCGTGGAGGAACTGGTTCGCTTGCACACGGCGCCCGATTACTTGGTTTATTTTATCGGATTTCAGCCCGGGTTCTTGTACCTCGGAGGCTTGGACGAAAAGATTCAACTGCCCAGAAGAGCCAACCCGAGATTGCGGATTGAGAAAGGTTCGGTAGGCATCGGAGGAGAGCAAACGGGTGTATATCCTATGGACTCTGCCGGTGGTTGGAATATTGTGGGGAAATCGCCGGTTGACTTTTTTGACATCACCAAACCAAAACCCTGTTTTGCGAAAGCGGGTGATCGCATAAAATTTACTGCGATTGATCGGGATGCCTTTCACGAAATAGCAGTCGAGGTGCGAGCAGGTAAATATGAACCTCAATTTGAGCCGCTATGATCAAAGTACTCCACGCGGGAATTTACAATACCGTTCAGGATCAGGGGCGGCCGGGCTATGCCAAATGGGGTATTCCCGTTTCCGGTGTGATGGATCAATACGCCGCAAGATTGGCAAATACGTTGGTGAGGAATCAAGCGTCCGATGCCCTGATTGAAATCACTTTGGGTCAGGGCAAATTTCAATTTTCAGAAAGGACTGATTTCTGTTTGACCGGAGGCGACTATTCTCCCAAACTGGATGAAGAGGTGCTCGAAACGAATCGCGTTTACACGGCAAAAAAAGGCGCCATATTGACTTTTGGCAAAAGAAACTACGGCGCCATCAGTTATTTGGCCATACCTGGCGGAATACGATCTGAGGTGGTCTTGGAGAGCAGAAGTTTCTCAAAGGGAATCACTCAGAACCGATTGGAAAAAGGAGATGAGTTGAAAATTTTGCGAAAGCAAACTCAATCTGAGCAGGGCTATGCCAGAATAGGTATGCGGGAAGAACATTACCATTCACCGACTTTGTCGTGTTTTCGCGGGCCGGAGTTTGATCAACTGAATGAGAAACAGAAGCAACGGCTGTTCGCACTTTTTACGCTTTCAAAAGACCGAAACCGAGTAGGATACCGTTTGAACGAATCGGTTGAAAACGAATTGAAGCCCATTCTTACTTCGGCCGTTTTGCCGGGTACGGTACAACTCACTCCAGAGGGTAAACTCATCGTCTTGATGAGGGATGGTCAGGTCACGGGTGGCTACCCGCGAGTCTTGCAATTGTCGGATGATGCCATTTCGGCTTTGAGTCAAAAGATGGCGGGGGTGGAAGTGCGGTTTGAAATCAATGAGCACAAGAGTAAGTGAGTTAAGTTGATCTGATTGGTAGAAGCCGTGAGATTGTGTTCGTTTTGATCAGTTCGGTTATCAGAAAAGCGTTCCTGAATTTAGCCT
>DATFKV010000287.1:0-4382 GCA_035268465.1 Cryomorphaceae bacterium
ACATGAGCTGATAGGTTTGGTACATCAAAAAGACCGAAGCCAGAACGAAGGCAATTTTCTGAATTGTTTTCATAAGCCGAACAGACCTGTAAGCACGCATTTCTTATTTGATTGAAGAAATTTTAATCGATAAGACTTTCAAAAGGGTAATTTTAAATAAAAAAAGCAGCATCTCCCGACACTGCCTTTTACTATACCTCTGTGACGGATACCTCTACGGCTCAACCATCATCATTTGATCTCCCCCACCGATAATAACCTTGGCATTTGGAGATTTTGACAGCTCTCGGTATGCCTCAATGGTTTTGTATTGAATAATCTGTGGCGTCAGTCCTTCTGAGATGATGCGGTTGGCATCGCGAATTCCCTCGGCTTCGATGGTGCGCCGCTCTGCCTCCTGCCGTTCCTTTTGCAAGACGAATTCCATGCGCTGCGACTCCTGCTCGGCTTGAAGCTTATCTTCTATCGAGGCATAAAGTCCTTGGGGTAACTGTATACTTTTCATCAGCACCGCTTCGATCACAAATCCTCGATCGCCCAAAATTTTCATCATTTGATTTTTGATGGCCGTTTCAATTTCCAATCTGTTGCCGGTATGCATATCCTTGGCCATATTTTTAGCCGAGATATCTGCCGCTGCCGCTCTGAATACGGGCAGAATCACCACATTCTCGTAGTCCATGCCGATGTTGCCGATTACATCGGTGGCTTTCTCTTTTTCAACGTGGTATAGAATCGATATTTCAGCATTAATGTTCAATCCTTCCTTAGAAGGCAAAGCAAGATTTACTTCAAGATTTTCCGTCCTTACGGGAACGACGATGATGCGGGTGGCAAATGGGTTGTAAAGACGCGCACCCGGCGGAACCACATTTTCGTCAATCTTGCCGATAGTTCTTTTCACACCTACGGTACCCTGACGAATGGTGACACAACTTGAGAGAAATACGACTGCGGCGCAAAGCAGCGAAATCCGAATGACATGCTCTTTCATAATTCTACGGTTTTAGCGAAAACAAGACACCCGGCATGGTCTGCTACTGACGATCAATTACCCGATTACCTTATACCTGTGTTTTCAGTTTATAACATTAACTATCTTTTATGTATTATCAAAACGGATACCAAAATGTAAATGTTTAAAGAAGGCCACAAATACATTGACGTACCGACGGTTTCGCATAGACTTTGCACCGTCTTCATTCCTGAAATCGTTTTATTTATAAAAGTTACAACGTGAAATAAACAACCATTTTTAACTCGGACAGAGAAGCATCGGTCCGAAATATGGGTCAGCAGAAGGGCATTACATCAATTCCGAGCATTTATATCCAAAGACCAACACATCAATCGTTATATTCGTAACTCAATTCCTTCAGTTATCAATTTTAAAAAGGGATAAAGCATGAAAAAAATACTCGTCTTTGTCAATTTCATTGAGGCATCTCAGCGCGCAGTGGATCAATCGGTAGCCTTTGGTCGAATGCACGATTCCCTTATCTACGTTTGCCACATTTCAGATGGAAAAGACGACGAGGAGACGTTAAGAACCAAATTGCAGCCATACCTGGATCAGATTGATCATGCGGGACTCAAGCCTGCATTGATCTTTGAGGTTGGAGGATTCTTTGAAACCGCGTCAAAAGTGGCAAAACAAATCGTCCCTGATTTGGTAGTCGTAGGTACCAGAGGTGCCGACGGATTTGACATGAGTCTTCGAGGCTCAGCCATTTACAAGTTGGTCAGCGAACTGCCCTACAGCTCATTGGTTCTTCCTACTGATTCAAGCGTGGCTGAGAAAGGCTTTCATAAAATAATGCTACCCGTTTCTCCCCACCCCAAATTCCTCAAAAAAGTAAGCGAAACCCGAAAGGTGCTCGCCGCAGAGGGCGAGATCGTCATCTTAACCGTACTCAAAAAGGGTGAAGAACTTGACGAAGATTCCAAAGCTAACCTCGATGCCACCGTAGAATACCTAAAAGAAAATAAGGTGAAATCGAGCACGTTGGCCTTCGAAAGAGAAAACAGAAGCACCGGCTATGCCGCCGTTACTTTGCGAAAAGCCAAAGAAGACGGTATGGATTTGATCTCCATCATCTCCAACGTGTCCGAACGCAACAAGCACTTTGGTAAAATGGAAAAAGAGGATGTGCTGCTCAACGAGGAAGGCATACCCGTATTTTGTGTAAACACGGCTATTGACAAGTAGTACTTAGCACCCGAACCTCATTCGCAGCCCTTACCTGCGGCCTCTTCCACCGCCGCGGTTTCCTTGCCTTCCGCCACCTGATTTATTCTTGTTTCGATTGGCAAAAAACTCCTGCTTGCGACGCTGCTTTTCTTTTTCGGCTTCTTTCTTTTCGGCAGCCGTCATCGGCTTGTCCGTTTGTGGAAAAGGATGGTCTTGTACCACGTCAATCTTTTGGTTGATCAACTTCTCAATGTCCTTCACATAATCGAGCTCTTCGGGCTCGCAAATCGAGATAGAAACTCCTTCCTCTCCTGCACGTCCGCATCGGCCGATACGGTGAACATAAGTCTCCGATTCATTCGGGATATCGTAATTGATCACGTAGCGCAGCTTGTCAATATCAATACCTCGCGCAGCAATATCGGTAGCAACGAGCATCCTTAATTTGCCGTCCTTAAAATCAGATAGCGCCCGTTGCCGCTGCCCTTGGCTCTTATCGCCGTGGATGGCCGCACTGTCTATGTTCTTTCGTCGCAGGTCTTTCACGATTCTGTCTGCCCCGTGCTTCGTGCGCGAAAACAACAAAACCTGATCGAGTTCGGGATTCTTCAACAGGTGAAGAAGCAATTCTTTCTTGGTCGACTTATTGGTCTTGTACAGCTGCTGCTGAATGGTCTCAGCGGTAGAGGATACCGGGCTCACCTCCACCTTTTCGGGGTCGATCAAAATTTCGTTCGATAGCTTCACGATGGTCTTCGGCATGGTAGCCGAAAAGAAGAGTGACTGGCGCTCCCGCGGCAATTTCTTCAACAGCTTTTTGATGTCGTGGATGAACCCCATGTCGAGCATGCGGTCGGCCTCATCAAGCACAAAGTATTTTATGTCATTCAGAGAAATGTAACCTTGGTCCATCAGGTCGAGCAATCGCCCGGGGGTGGCTACCAAAACGTCCACTCCGGCGCGGAGCGCATTGGTTTGACTTCCCTGAGATACACCGCCAAAAACAACGGTGGTTTTCACGTTGGTGTATTTGGCATAAGCATCGAAGCTTTCACCAATCTGGATAGCCAATTCTCTGGTGGGCGTCACGATGAGGGATAATATCTTCTTCTTTCCGTGAGCCCTATCCTGGTCGAGTGCTAAGTGCTGGATGATGGGAATGGCAAATGCCGCCGTTTTTCCCGTACCCGTCTGGGCACTACCCAGTACGTCTATTCCATCCAACACCAGTGGTATGGCTCTAGCTTGAATGTCTGTGGGAGATGTATAGTTTTCGTCCCGCAATGCCTTAAGGATGGCGGGTATTAAATTTAAGTCTTCGAATGTCATTGAGTGCAATTAGAGATAATCTCGCTTCGGTCTTTAATTTTTGTTTTACCGTTTCGAGTAATGTAATTCACGCCTTTCAAGCGCAAAAGGTTGAGTGGTTAGCGCCTTTTCTTCACTGCTCAAAAGCAGGTGCAAAGCTACCAAAGAACTTGACACGAATTACTTCGGCTAGTTAACTCGGTCCTAAGACTGTTTTGTAAGTGTTCTAGAGGTCTCTTCTTTCTTGCCCAGACGGTTCAGAACAGAGGGGAATCAGTGCCGAAAGTCCGTAAAAAAAAACCGTAGCCTAAAGGAAAAGATCAGACTTTTCACTTCGGACTACGGTTTACAAAAATTTAAATTATTAGTCTTCGTATATCACTTGCGCACCTTCCAAACGGTCTGCTATTTCGTCTTCATCTCGAATAAACCGATACTTATTGTTGTAATCGCCCATTGGCTTATCGCCGATTATATAATACTTCACATCCAGTTCAGGGGCGTTGATTTCAATTTGATCAGTCAGTCTTACGGTTTGATCTCCGAGTTCTTCATCCTCTTCTTCCAGTTCTGCTATCACATAAAGCATATTCTTAGAAGCATATACTTTCTCGATTTCGAGTTCTCCCATTCTTTCAGAAACCTGCACTTCCACCATTAGGGTTTGCTGCATTTTGGGACGGTCATCATCGGGAATGTTGACATCGAGAGAAGCCACTTCCACTTCTTCCTCTTCCATCACTACCCTAACTTTTGGCACTTCAACGGTTTTGGTGGTAGTACTGACATCTACATTGGCCCAGTCCACATCGTATTCGGGCATCTCGCCTGATTCATAGTCTACGTTAACGTCCATTTCAGGTGATTCGCCTTCATCTACTTT
>DATFKV010000288.1:0-2518 GCA_035268465.1 Cryomorphaceae bacterium
CGGATGACGATTTTGACTTCTTGGTACCAATGCTTGAAACATTGAACCGAAAAGATAAACTCGCCGTTTACTTTATGAATGTGCCCGACATTGCAGGAATGTTTCCAATGAAAGGTGTAGAAAAGAAAACTGATGGTGTAGAACTTACCAATCTTCAGGTTAACGAAGTGGAAAGAGGCGAGTTGGACAATTCATTGTTTGAAATTCCGGCTGAATACACCAAGTTCGAAAGAGAATAAATTGCCATTTACTACTGCAGCAATGAAGGCTGGCCGTTTCTTACGGTCAGCCTTATTTTTTTACCGTGAATCCAAGCTCTGTTGTCATCAAAATGACCCGAAGGAAAATGGAATGCTACGGGGAATTTAAAAGGAGCCAACCTTTCGGCAATGATTTCTTCGGCCGTTTTCCCGAATGGTACTTTGTTGTCATTCATATCAGTCATTCCGCCCACCACTACCGCAGACACGTTTTCGAGAATGCCGGCTCGATCCAAAGCCAGCATCATTCGATCGATGTGGTAGAGGTATTCATCCAGATCTTCGATAAAGAGAATTTTGCCGGAAGGCGAAACCTGTGCGGTAGACCCCAGAAGGCTGTAGAGTACGCTGAGATTTCCGCCAACCATGATTCCCTCGGCATTTCCCGCGCGGTTTAGATCGTGAGTGTCGGCTTCATAGCTAATGGCCTTGCCCGCGAGCAAATCAAAGAGGCTATCCAAAGCTTCGGAAGTGTAGTTCGCAAAACCCACGGGCATACAAGAGTGGAGGCTTTGCGTTCGAAATACATTGTAAACATGGCTGTGCAAAGCAGTGACATCGCTGTAGCCGCAAATCCATTTCGGATCGTTGTGAAATGCTTTGGCATCGATACCATCGAGCAGACGAGCCGTGCCGTAGCCACCCTTGGCACAGAGAATAGCGCGTACGTTGTCATCCTGAATGGCATCGTTAAGATCTGCCAAGCGCTCTACATCCGTTCCCGCAAATTGGTTTGATTTACTGAAGAGATGATTGCCAAGAGTCGCTTTAAAGCCTCGCTTTTCAATTTCAGAAATTGCTAAATCGATGTAGTTTTTCTCAGCCGTTCGCGCGGTAGAAATCAATCTGATCTCATCGCCGGGTTGAAGATGTTTGGGAGTATGTGCCTGCATGTTTAAGTCATTATCTTTGCCAACCACAAAACAAGCATTTTCCCATTGAATAACCCAAAACGATATACAGTCACCGCCGCTTTGCCATACGCAAACGGCCCTCTACACATCGGTCACATTGCCGGAGTGTATGTCCCTGCAGATATTTATGTCCGCTATTTGCGAATGGCGGGAAAAGATGTCGTTTTCGTTTGCGGAAGCGACGAACACGGCGCGGCCATTACGCTGAAAGCGAAAAAAGAAGGCAAGTCGCCGCAAGAGATTGTCGATGAATTTCACACCATCAACAAGGAGTCATTTCGCGATTTTGGAATTGACTTCGATATCTACCACCGCACTTCCGACCCCTTGCACCACAAGACGGCGCAGGATTTCTTTTTGAAGCTGAATGACAAGGGCTCGTTTACACAAAAAACCACCGAGCAGTATTTCGATCAAGAGGCGCAGCAATTTTTGGCCGATCGGTATATCACGGGTACTTGCCCCAAATGCGGATATGAAAATGCCTACGGCGATCAGTGCGAAAATTGTGGTTCGAGTTTGAATCCGCGTGATTTGATTGACCCAAAATCAACTTTGAGCGGATCAAAGCCTGTTTTGCGAGAGACTTCGCATTGGTTCCTCCCTATGGAAAACCACGAAGCGTGGCTGAAGGAATGGATCGAAAAAGGCGTTCTCGACGGAAAGCAGCAGCACGATCCGAAAGAATGGAAAAAACAGGTGATCGGTCAGTGCAAGTCGTGGATTGACGGCGGATTGCAGCCGCGTGCCATGACCCGCGACCTTGATTGGGGCGTGAAGGTGCCGCTGGAAGGCGCCGAGGGTAAAGTACTTTACGTATGGCTCGATGCGCCGATCGGATATATCTCGGCTACCAAAGCCTGGGCGGAAGCTGAAGGAAAAGATTGGAAGCCTTATTGGCAAAGTGAAGACACCAAGTTGGTGCATTTTTTGGCCAAGGACAACATCGTCTTCCACTGCATCATATTTCCGATTCTCCTGAAGGAGCATGGAGATTTTATCCTTCCGGACAATGTGCCGGCTAATGAGTTCTTGAACCTCGAAGGGAAGAAGATTTCCACTTCCCGCGATTGGGCCGTGTGGCTCCATGAGTACCTCGCTGATTTTCCTGATAAGGTGGATGAGTTGCGCTACGTTCTCAATGCTATTTCTCCCGAGTTTCGCGACAGCGAGTTTACCTGGGAAGATTACCGCTCGCGGGTGAACAATGAGCTCGTGGCGGTATTCGGAAACTTCGTGAACCGCACCTTGGTGCTGACGCAGAAGTACTACGATGGCTTAGTCCCAAAAGTGGGAGAGAAGACCTTGGACACCACTCAGGTAGATGAGGCTATCGTTTCGGCT
>DATFKV010000289.1:0-3568 GCA_035268465.1 Cryomorphaceae bacterium
TACCAGCTACCAGCTACCAGCTACCACCGGCACCTCCGCCACCGAAGCTGCCACCACCGAAGCCTCCAAATCCGCCTCCGCCACCGCCACCGAATCCTCCTGACCCGCTGGAAAAGCTATTGTAAGAGCCACTGTGGCTTCTGCTCGCAGCGCTCATGAGCATCAGTGCCGCCCAAAATCCCAAGTCGTTTCTTCGGGCATAAACACTGGTTTTGCGATACATCAAGAAAGCCCACATACCGATGATAAACAAGAAGGGAATAATGACTCCCAATGGACTGCCGCTATTTTGTTTTTGGTAGGTCTCCGAATTGTATTCACCCTTAGCTAAGTCTGAGATCACATCAACGGCATTCATAACCCCACCGTAATAGTCTTCGTTCCTAAAGGCGGGCAGCATCTCTTGATCTACAATCAGCTTTGCTGTGGCATCGGGAATGGCACCTTCCAAACCATAGCCTGTGGCTATAAACGTTTTTCGTCCCGCGGAATTAATCAAAATCACAATTCCGTTGTCAAACTTTTTTTGGCCAACACCCCAATTCTCCCCGATTTTAACGGCGGTCATTGCGGCATCTCCTTCGCAGAGTTCAGCTATCGAAACCACGACAATTTGGTTGCTTGTTTCATTGCTGAACTGCTGCAGTCGCGACTCCATGGCTTGTTCTTCCTGAGGAGAAAAAATGCCTTCCTGATCTGCTACCAACCCGCGAGGTTTTTTTGGGTAGCAGTCATCAACTTGGCCTGAGACGGCGAAAGTGGAAAATAGCAGCAATAGGGTTATGAGTTTCTTCATTAATTCTCTTTTCCAAAGGAAATTTCGTTGCTCAATTCATCTATATCGTCACTCGCCACGGGGAAATGTGCTTTCAACTGCTCACCTGCCATTTTGATGCCGTCGGCCAGACCTCGGGCGTACTCACCTTTTTTGAATTCAGACAGTAAATGGTCTTTAATTTCATTCCAAAAATTATTCGGTACCACAGAGTTGATTCCGCCATCGCCTAAGATGGCCAATTTGTGATCCTCAAAGCTGACATAAAACAAAACTCCATTGCGGAGTTCCGTTTTGTGCATTTCTAACTTTTCGAACAAAAATGCGGCTCGATCAAGAACGTCCTCGGGACATTTTTTTTCGATGTGAAGGCGAATTTCACCGCTGGTTTTATTCTCGGCACGAGTGATGGCGTCAACAATCTTGGCTTTCTCTGCCTCGGTAAAAAAGTCTTTGGCCATGCCTAAAATTCTACTTGAGGTGCATTCTCCGTTCCGGCATCGCTTTCGAAATATCCTTTCTCTTCAAAGTCGAAAATGCCGGCCGTGATGTTTTTAGGAAATTTTTTAGTCGAGGTATTGTAAGTTCCTACTGCCTCATTAAAGCGGTCACGAGCTACGCTGATGCGGTTTTCAGTACCTTCGAGTTGAGCCTGGAGCTGACTGAATTGCTGATTGGCTTTCAAGTCGGGGTAGCGCTCCACCGTAACGAGAAGTCTTGATAAAGCACCCGATAACTGACCCTGTGCCTGCTGGAACTTGGAAATGGCTTCGGGAGACAAATTATCCGGGTCAACAGTAATACCGGTAGCCTTTGATCTGGCTTCCATTACTTGTGTTAATGTTTCTTGCTCAAAGTCGGCATATCCTTTCACCGTATTAACCAAATTTGGAATGAGGTCGCTTCTCCTCTGGTATTGTGTTTCTACCTTTGCCCAAGCTTGGGCTACTTGCTCTTCTTGCTCTACCAACGTGTTGTAACCGCAGGAGCTTAAACTTAGTGCTGCAACGAGCACAAAAAATAATCGCTTCATATTTAGGATTAGGATTTCATTAAGTCAACGCTGCGTTGGATAAACTTGCTCATGGCTTCTCCTTTGAGCATGTTTTGCGAAAGTAAAGCTAAGTCAATCAATTGACCCACGGTTTCTTTCTGCTTTGACTCTTCTTGGTTGATTAATTCAGTGATGAGCGGATGGTTTGCATTGACCACCATATTGTACATTTCGGGCATTGTGCCAAACATATTGGCTCCACCACCTGACATCTGCTGCTCTTTCATGCGCCGCATAAATTCGCTTTGCGTAATGATGACCGGACGATCATTTTCACTCATGCTCTCAAATTGTACGTGAAACTTTGCCTTCTCAACCGAACTTTCAATGATGGGCTTGAGCTTTTCCTTTTCTTCATCCGTCAGTTTTGAGGGTATCTCCTCTTCTTTTTGGATCAATTTATCGATGGTATCGGCATCAACTCTGGCAAAGGAAAGCTTTTCCTCTTTTTGCTCCAGCTTGCTGATCAAATGGCTCGAAATCGGTGTGTCCAACACAACTATGTCATAAGCCCGATCTTTAGCGGTTTGAATGAAACTGTATTGTTCTTTTTCGTCTTGTGCATAGAGAACGATCGTTTTATCATTCTTATCAGTCTGGCTATCCTTGATTTTCTCTTTGTACTCTTCAATGGTATAATACTTACCATCAACCGATTTGAAGAGGTAGAACTTAGCCGCCTTTTCGTAAAACTTCTCATCGGTAAGCATTCCAAACTCGATAAAAACTTTTATATCTTCCCATTTCTTCTCAAAATCTTCGCGGTCATTTTTGAACATAGAGTTCAATTTATCCGCGACCTTTTTGGTGATGTGAGTGGAAATTTTCTTTACCGCTGCGTCTTCTTGAAGGTACGATCTGGAGACGTTTAGCGGAATGTCAGGAGAGTCGATTACTCCATGCAATAGTGTTAGGAATTCGGGCACAATGTTTTCGACATTGTCCGTGATGAATACCTGATTGCTGTAGAGGCTGATCTTATTCTTCTGTAGCTCAAGATTGTTTTTGAGCTTTGGAAAATAAAGGATACCCGTAAGGTTGAAAGGGAAGTCCACATTCAAATGTATGTGGAAGAGGGGATCTTCAAAGGTCATCGGATAAAGCTCCCGGTAGAAGTTCTTGTAGTCCTCATCGCTAAGGTCAGATGGGGTCTTTGTCCAGGCGGGATCCGTATTGTTGACGATATTGTCTTCAACGATTTTTTCTTCCTTGCCACCTTCGACTTCTTTTCCTTCTTCGTCGCGCTGCTTTTCAGTACGCTCGTTGGTTCCAAACTTGATGGAAACCGGAAGGAATTTGCAGTACTTGTTTAAAATGCCACTGATTCTAGCTTCTTCAAGAAATTCAGTCGAGTCTTCTGCAATGTGAAGAATGACGTCGGTTCCTTTGGTCTTCTTTTTGGTTTCTTCCATCGTGTAGTTGGGGCTACCATCGCAGGTCCATTTTACGGGAACGCTGTTGGGCTTCTGAGATTTTGAAATAATCTCAACTTGCTCTGCCACCATAAAGGCACTGTAGAAACCGAGACCAAAATGACCGATAATGGCATTTTTGCTATCGGCGTCTTTGTATTTTTCGACAAATTCTTCCGCACCGGAAAAGGCAATTTGGTTAATGTACTTATCAACCTCTTCGGCCGTCATTCCGATTCCGTTGTCGCGAATGATGATTTGTTTTTTGTCCTTATCGAGGATTACCTCGACTTTCAGGTTTTCGGTATTGGCTTTAAGCTCTCCCAG
>DATFKV010000290.1:0-2588 GCA_035268465.1 Cryomorphaceae bacterium
GCAAAGAAAATTGACTCAGGTGATATAGATAAGCTGAGAAAGCTTCGCTCGGAGATCAATACACTAAAAGCACAAATTGAAGGGGCAAGACTTTCGCTGCGAATCACATCCGGCTCAGATAAAAAGATAGAATTTGCAGAAAGCGGGAAAGAGGATGAGCAAGTTGAACTCTCACCAGGGAAATCGATTGAGAAAACTGCTTCGGGTGGATTTTCACTAACTATTGATGGCGTCAATGTAGAGGTGTTTTCCGGTGAAGGAGATCTTGAAAACACGGTGAAAGAGCTTTCTTCAAAGGAGAAAGAGTTGAAAGTTTTGCTGGAAAAACTCGATGTAGATTCGGTGCAAAGCGCTGAATCATTTTCTGAGCTATATCGCCAGAAGAATGCAGATCTTGAAAGTGCAGAGAAATTATACAACTCTGAACTGGATGGAAAGAGCGAAGATGCTTTTAAGAAGGAGCTAGAAGAACTGGGAGATCTTGACAAGGTTCGTTCGCTGGATGAGATCAGTGAAGACCTAGTGGATGCGCAAACAGAGCTCAACGGTCTATCGAAAGAAGCGAATGAAGCCGGGGAGAAATTAGAGAAGTGGAAGGAGAACTATAAATCGGTAGAGGATGTGATCCTGGAACTAGCGGATCGTTCGAAGTCGATCAAAGATAACAGCGCGGAGATAGAAGAACTCCAAAAGCTCCCGGAAGGGTATGAGTCGGCCGACGAGTTTATTGTAAAAGTTGAGGCGCTGGATCAGGATATTCGTGCCCTTGAAGGTGAGATCAGTAATCAAAAAATTAAGAAAGCTAATCTTGAAAAGGATGCACCGGATACTTCCTCAGAGGAGCTTAAAAAGATGCTGGAAGAAGCGGAGTCTGATTTTGAAAGCATTTACCAAGAAGCAGAAACGCTGGCTAAAGTAAGGGAACGTACATACGATCTATTGAAATCGATGGATGCTAATACCTACAGTGGACTGGAAGAGAACTTCCTGAAGTGGCTGCAGCAGATGGCAGGTAACCGATTTGATGCCATACAAATGAATGGGGATTTACCGCAGACTTTTCAAACCGATGACGGTCGACCACTCACCTATGAAATCCTTTCTCATGGTACCAAAGATATCGTCGCTCTTGCCTGGCGGTTTGCGCTAACAGAGTATTTTCTGAAAGATCAAACCGGGTTCATCGTATTGGATGATCCAATGGTGGATATGGATCCAAAACGGAGAAAGATGGCCTCAGAGGCGATTGAAGAGTTTGCCAAAGAGCAGCAGGTGTTAGTGATGACGTGTCACCCGGAGCATTTAAAACACTTTAATAAAGCAGATATAGGTAAACTGTAAGTACAAGAGTTCATCAATGAGTGCAGAAGACCAAAGAGAGTTATTCAAATGGCAGTGGCCTCCTGACGGAAAGTATCCACTTAATAATGAAGTTGGGAAAGTTGGTAAATGGGTTAAAAATGATCTGAAAAAGTCTGAAGACTTCCTGATACTCACCGGCTTTAGCTCCCTTGAATACTTGATTGAACAGATAGGTGATGAAGATAAATGGTTGAATCGATCGATTACTATTGTATTGGGTAATGAGCCTATCATCAGGGAAGAACTATTTAAGAAAAGACTCTCCAAAAAGAAGAATACGTTTTCCTACCACATTGCAGACTATTGGCTCGAAAAAGGGATCTCAATTAAGCTAAATGGTCCGCTTCTTTCGCTGATAAAGGGAATTGAGGATGGGAAGATAGCATTCAAAATTCACCCGGATTTACACGGAAAGGTGTATGTTGGTGATCACCATCTTATGATGGGCTCAAGTAATTACTCTTATTCAGGAATGGCGCTGCAGGCTGAAATTAATGTGCGCTACGAAAAAAGTGATTCTGAATATGATGATTTAAGCGGGATAGCCCGCCATTATGAGTCAGAAGCGAAGGATTACAATGAAGATCTACTTGCCTTGCTTCGAAAACTTTTGCAACTGGTAGATTGGGACGAAGCTTTAGCCCGTGCCATCGCAGAACTACTAGAAGGTGGCTGGGTGGACAAATATTTTCAGGATCTGAATCCAGGTCAAGAATTCAACTTATGGCCTACACAACGCCAAGCCATTGGTCAGGCGCTATTCATATTAGATAATGAAGGTAGTGTTTTAATTGCCGAGCCGACCGGTTCAGGCAAGACACGGGTTGGGGCGCACTTGCTTGCCGCTCTGCTAAACCGGTTTTGGCAGCAGGGACGGGGTAATCGAAGCAAGTATAAAATAATTGCCCCTCCGCTCGTGCTTGACAATTGGCAAGGCGAGTTGGACAGACTTTATTTTACAGTAGCTCACCCGATTTCTCACGGGATCTTAAGTCATTTGTCTAGCACAAAAAATCAAACCCACCTAAGAGATATTCAGGAAGCAACTGTACTGCTTGTGGACGAAGCACACAACTATCTGAATATGACGTCCAATCGTTCTCAGACCATTAAGAATAATAAGGCTGATCACGTGGTGCTATTTACAGCCACGCCGATTAACAGAAAGTGGAATGATCTGCTTCGTATGGTTGAACTCTTAGGTTTGGATAACCTATCTGAAGCGG
>DATFKV010000291.1:0-3646 GCA_035268465.1 Cryomorphaceae bacterium
CCCAATGCAGGCGCCAAAAAAGTTTTGGAAGAAGCGCAGAAACTATGCACTAGATATGGCGAAGATCAAGTGACGCCATTGGACTTGCTCGAAGCCTTGGTAACCCCTGACGTGGGATTTGAATCCGCGGAAATCAGGAGACTTCCTCTTGCACTTTATGAGGTTGTAGACTTTAGAGCGTCGCATGCCGGAAATGTTCCCGAGGGCTCGTCGAACGGAGAGGCGAAGAATCCTTCTAGAGAGGTTGGGGTAGCAGATTTGGCATCGCATCAAGCTATTCTGGACAAGTACTGTGAGAATCTGAATCAGTGGGCCGACGAAGGAAAAATTGACCCCGTATTGGGCAGGGATCGGGAGCTCAAGCAGATGGTGGAGATTCTTGGTAAGCGCATTTCACCCAACGTCATGGTGGTGGGTGATCCGGGAGTTGGTAAAACTTCGGTTGTCACAGGTTTGGTGTTGAAAATTCAAGCGGGGCAGGTTCCCGAAATCCTAAAATCAGCGGTCATATATTCCTTGGACGTTAGTGGCCAACTTATAGCCGGTGCATTCAAAGGAGAAGTTGAGGAACGTCTCAAATCAATACTCAAAGCCGTGAAAGCTCAGGAAGGGAAGGCCATCCTTTTTATCGATGAGATTCACATCCTGCTTGATGCAAAAGGACCCGTGGGATCGGGAGTTGTTAATCTTTTGAAACCGGAGCTTTCCAGAGGAGAAATTACGCTGATAGGCGCGACCACTTCTGACGAATACCAAAAGTATATCGAAAAAGATTCGGCATTTAACCGCCGCTTTTCTCGCCTAACCATCAATGAACCCGATGATATCGTCGCATCGCAGATGTTGGCGGGATTGGTTCCGAAATACGAGGAATTTCATCAGATGAAAATTTCAAAGGAAGCCATTCTGACTTCTGTGGCAATGGCCAAAAAATACATAAAAGACAAACACCTTCCTGCATCGGCCATCGAGTTGATGGACTTCTCCATGGCTTGCGCGAATCAAATGAATTCCACCTCATCGGAGGTGCTGTCTGAACTAGAACGGGAGTACAATGCGGACGAAAATCCCGATCCCACATCCTACAAGACAAAAATTCGCAATCGCTTAAGTGAATTACTGGTAGGGCGAATAGAAGGAGATGAAGACGAAAGAGATATTCTTGACACCATTCAAACCTTAAAAGGGTGGACATCGGAGAAAAAGACCGAGATCGATGATATTGACATTACGTCCATTACTGCTTACAAGTCGGGCATTCCGGCTGGAAATTTAAGAGCAAAAGAACAAGAAAAGCTCCAAAATGCGGAAGCCATTCTTCGGGAGAGAGTCGTGGGACAAGATCACGTGATCGAAGCGGTAGCCAGAGGAATCAAAGCTTTTCGAACCAATTTAAAAGAACCAAAAGATCCGGGCGCCATATTCTTTTTTACGGGCTCCACGGGTACGGGAAAAACGGAATTGGCTAAAGCCATTGCACAATTGCTCTTTGATGATGAGGATGCACTGATGCGATTTGACATGTCTGAATTTCAAGAGTCCCATTCGGTCGCTACCCTTTTAGGCGCTCCTCCGGGTTATGCCGGGTATGACGAAGGCGGAATCCTTGTGAACAATGTTCGCAAAAGGCCTTATTCCGTAGTTCTTTTCGATGAAATTGAAAAAGCCCATCAGGATATTTATGGCATATTTTTACAAATGCTCACAGACGGAAGGCTGGCTGACAAAAAGGGTAAGCTGGCTGATTTTTCTAATTCAATTATCATTTTTACTTCCAATGCGGGTGCCCACGAGATCGTAGATAAATTTCAGCGCGGATCGCACCCGACACCTGAGGAGCTAAAGGTGATACTGAGAGAAACGGGTCATTTCAAAGATGAGTTTTTGGGAAGGGTGGATTCGCAAATCATCCCATTTAAACCCATCTCCGAGGAGGTGGCGAGCCTGATTTTCGATATCCATTTCGGCAAATTTAAAAAGTTGATGAAGACCCAGCACAACGTCGATTTGAGTATTTCCGATCAAGTGAAAGAGCATCTGTTGGAAATAGGATTTTCACCCATTTACGGGGCACGACCCATCAAAAGCGCGATTAAATCCTTCTTGACACCTGCCATGGCCGATAAGATAATAATGGGTGAAGTAACCAAAGGTTGCAAGGTACATCTGGATCTCGATGACGCCCGGGTGTTGATTTGGGATATTTCAGAAACGATAAACGAAGTACATGGAGATTTTGAATAAAAACCACAGAAAGAAGTCGTTGCTTCGGCTAAGTGCAATGGGGATAATCGTGTTGGCATTGACCCTTACTGCCATTTTCGCTTTTCACAAGGCCTATGCCGGTCAAGGGCAAAGCGAGATTGAGAAATTAAAAAACGAACTACAAGAAGTAAGAGCTGAGAAAAGTGTTGAGGTAAATGCCCTTCAAAATAAGATGAATAGGATGAAGCAGCAGCACGAAGAAGAGTTGGCAAATAAAGTCTCAGATGTTCGGATCGAACAATTGGAGAAACAAATTGATGAACTAAAAAAGGAAAAAAAGGAATTCGAAGAGGACTCTAATTTTTATAAATCGGAATTCAGAAAATGTCAATTGCAAAACTGATTGAACAAAAGTAAATACAACAAATGGGAGAAGTTAGATACAACATGATCGGGCCGGTAGACATGCCCGAAGAAACAAATTCAGGCTTGGTTCTTTTACCAACCAATAATACCCTGTTGGCTTTGCCATTAAAGGGCGAAAACGGACCGAGAAAGCCGGAGGAAGTTCCCCCCGAATTTTTAGAGTCTACGGCCGACGTGATGGAATATGCGCAGCCCGAGGTAAAAGTGAACATCAAAACGGGAAATCCCGATAATCCTGAATCTTCAGAAGTCGTAAAGTTTCGAGGCGGAGTGGAATCATTTTCTCCTAAGGCGATAAAGCAGAACTCAAGACAATTGCGGAAACTACAATCTGAGTTTCAAGCGAGCGAAACGTTGATCGACCGTATTGACAAAAATGCTCAATTCAGAAAGGCTTTAGACGACGCAGAAGCCAGAAATGCAATCATCGCCTCGTTTGCCAAAATATTGGATGAGCTCGCCGAGAGTTTGCCTCCAACAGAAGACTAATTAATTACAAAGAAATTTAATCATAGACGACCATGACCGATAATCCTGAAAACGAATTGCAACAGGAATCTGCTTCTGAGGAACAAAGAAGCAAACAGCAAGAAACGGCCCAACTCGATTATAGTGAGATCGAGGGAATACTGGAAAAATATGACGGATTTGAAGAATTACTCGGTCCGTTGGCCGATAATTTAGAGAAATTCAGTCCCGATGCGAAAAGCAAAAAAAGACGCTTCTTAGAAGATGAAGACCTTATCGAAGAACGCAAAGAGCTGAAAGAAAGAATTGAGGCTTACCTCAGTTTCCTAAAGGATCCGAAAGTAGAAAGTCACAAAGACCTTCGCACATCGGCTCAGGGTAAGCTGGATTCGAACGAGGCGTTGATCAACGAAAATTTAGATGCCATCTTGAGTGCATCGCGAGATCTGGAGCAGACCTACCGCGAATTGGAATTGTTCTATCGCAATGCCGCTCCCCAAAAAGCGAAAAACATAAAACTCTTGAATGTGAATCCCGAAGCCTTGCT
>DATFKV010000292.1:0-7999 GCA_035268465.1 Cryomorphaceae bacterium
AGACTGACCCTCTGCTCCTCCCTTTCCTGCGGTGACTACAATCGCCCGGCACTCCAGCATTTCAGGGATACTCACCGCCCGAATATCAGCGGTCGGAAAAAAAGAAGTACCATGATTCAGATCCATCGCCTCCCCTTCAGCTATTTCGCGCCTGACATCATTTAGCAGTAGCTCTCGACAAGCACCCTTATGTAAAAGTGAGATAGCTACGCTGGCTCCTACCCAACCCATTCCGATGATTCCGATGGAGTTTTTCATGATTTTGTGTTTGCTAGAATGAAGGTAGTCGAAAACAGTCTGAAGTAAGCCAATATTAAAACAAAGTTCTACTCTTCAGCTTACCCTTCGCAACCTCAATGACTCCGGGTTAAAATCTTCCGGATGGTTACAGCAAAAACTCACGGATTAACTCAGTAGTGAACCCAATAGAAGAACCTGAAATTTCTATGATCGTTCTCAAAGTAATCCTACCTTTATATCTACTCTTCGACATGAAATATCTGGCTCTCGCATTGATACCATTGTTGATTTCCTGCTCGGAAAATAAGGAGGGAATCACTCCCGAATACGGTGACTTAACCGAATCGGTTTACGCTTCCGTAATTGTCGAACCGCAAGATCTTTACAATGTCTACCCAAGTGTGGCCGGTATCCTCGACTCCCTGCAAGTCGATGAAGGCGATGTGGTAAATGAAGGACAAGTCATTGCGCGTATCGTATCTCAAAGCCCCCGAATTGCGAGTGAAAATGCCCGACTCAACTTAGAGTTGGCGAAATCAAAATACCAAGGCAGCGCCACCCTCTTGGGTACACTTGAGCAAGAAATTGAGCTCGCAAAAGCGCAACTGCACTTGGACTCGGTAAACTTCATTCGACAAAAAAATCTCTGGAATCAGAATATTGGTTCACAATCGGAATATGAGAATCGCAAACTGAAGTACGAACAAGGTTTAAAAAATCTGGAAGTGCTGAAGCAGCGATACGACCAAACTCAAATAGAATTGCGAAACAATTACCGCAGATCCAAGAATGCATTGGAACAAGCGCAAACGACTCTTCAGGACTACTCCATTCGCTCTCGCATGAAGGGTAAAATCTATGAAATCCTGAAAGAAGAAGGTGAATTTGTCAGTTCGCAATCCGCTCTTGCCAGGATAGGACAAGCAGAAAGTTTTGTCCTCAAAATGCAAGTAGATGAAGTGGATATTGCGCGAATTGCCCTTGGCCAAAATGCAATCATTTCATTGGATGCCTATCCCGAGCAGACTTTTGAGGCTCATATCACAAAAATTTTTCCTTTCAAGAATGAGCGTACTCAAACTTTTGAAGTAGAAGCCGTGATGGAGAATCCCCCGAAAGTGCTCTATGCGGGATTGGCCGGCGAAGCCAATATCATACAAGAAGTAAGAGAAAATGTATTGAGCATCCCTGTGGAATACCTGTTGGAAAACGGAAAAGTCAAAGTCACCGACGGTGAAGTAGAAGTAAAAACGGGCGTCAGAAACATGGAACGAGTAGAAATCACTTCAGGAGTAGATAGCTCCACAACCCTCTACAAACCATAACGGTGCAACTAAATGTAATACTCGACATCACCCGCACACACCTGCTATCGCGACTCAAGCAAAGCAGCATCGCAGCGCTTGGAGTAACATTCGGTATCGGAACCTTCATTGTCTTGATGAGCTTTATGACGGGACTGAACAAACTTTTGGACGGACTCATACTCAACCGAACACCTCATGTGAGGATTTACAATGAAATCGAGCCTTCAGAAGTGCAACCAATCCAAGCTGATGAGGCATTCTCGAGCGCTTGGAACATCGTTCGATCCATAAAGCCAAAAGGCAGCGAAGAAAGAGTACACAACGCACTCCCGATCATCTCCACCCTCGAAAAAGACTCGCGGGTAAAGGGCATATCACCACAAGTCAAAGCATCGGTTTTTTACCTCGCCGGCTCCATCGAACTAAACGGTGTAGTGACCGGTATAAAGCCCCTTGCAGAAACTCGTCTCTTCAATTTTGACGAATACATCGTAGCGGGCAGCCCCGAGAGTTTGGCAAAAAACAGAAATGGCATTCTACTGGGCGCGGGCGTTGCCAAAAAGATGTCGCTTTCCATCGGAGACAGAATCCAGGTTTCTACTGCTCGCGGAGTGCTGGTGCCTCTAAAAGTTGTGGGGATATTTCAAAGCGGCCTCGCCGAAGTCGACAACGTGCAGAGTTACGTAAATCTAAGCATGGGGCAACAACTCCTCGGAGAAGGAAAGACTTACATTACCGACATCAACCTCAAGCTTCACAACATCGAAGATGCCGTGCCGATGACCATGGAGATCAGGCGCGTCTTCGACGTTTCCGCGGTGGACATCAAAACCGCCAATGCTCAATTTGAGACGGGTACCTCCATTCGAAATCTGATTACTTATGCGGTTTCCATCACCTTATTGATTGTGGCGGGATTTGGCATTTACAACATCCTCAACATGATGATTTACGAGAAGATGAACGACATCGCCATCCTTAAAGCCACCGGCTTTTCGGGTGATGACGTAAAGAACATCTTCATCTCTCAAGCCATGCTCATTGGCTTGGTCGGCGGCCTGCTGGGGTTAATCATGGGCTTTGGACTCTCGGTGCTGATCGACAACACCCCTTTTGAAACAGAGGCACTTCCGACCATCAAAACCTTCCCCGTGAATTTCAATCCAATGTTCTATCTGGGTGGGATCATTTTCGCTTTGGTGAGCACTTTTTTGGCAGGTTTCCTTCCCGCACGAAAAGCTCGGCGTATCGATCCCGTAGAAATAATAAGAGGTCAATGAGCTTAGTTCTGGAAACCAAATCGATCAATAAACACTTCCACAACCCCGTGGACTTTCACGTATTGAAAGATATTTCCTTTGGAATCGAAAAAGGCGAGTTTGTATCCATTATGGGCAAGTCGGGCTGTGGCAAAAGCACCCTGCTCTACATCCTCTCTACCATGGACACTAACTATACCGGCGAGCTGTTTTTGGGTGGCGACAAAGTAACCGATCGTGATCACGATGAATTGGCGCGCATCCGAAACGCCGAAATTGGCTTTGTCTTTCAATTTCACTACCTCCTTCCCGAATTCAGTGTGCTGGACAACGTAATGCTCCCCGCCAGAAAACTCGGTAAGAAATCCCCGTCGGCTATTCGAGAAGCGGCTATGGCAAAGCTCGACCTATTGGGTATCGCTTCAGAAGCCCAAAAAAAGGCCTCGATGATATCAGGGGGACAGAAGCAAAGAGTGGCCATAGCCAGAGCCTTGATCAACGATCCCATTATCATTATGGGTGACGAGCCTACGGGCAATTTGGACAGCAAGAATTCCGAAAATGTCTTTGACATTTTCAAAGACCTCAGTCATTCCCAAGATCTGTCACTTTTGGTGGTGACGCACGATCATGATTTTGCTGAGAAGACCGATCGGATCATCACGATGGAAGATGGGAAAATCATCTCACACGGGAAATAGACAAAACTCGAAACTCAAATTAATGGGATTTCAAGGATACAGACTTTAACCAATTGCATTGTGCAATTGGTTTTTTACATTTATGACTTAACTAATCTTAAACCACGATGAAAAAAAATTTTCTCTTAGCCACTATAATTTCCCTTTCCCTTCAATTGAATGGTCAGAATGAGCCTGAGCTAATCGGTATCGTTGATGGTGCAAACATTACGACTCAAATGCGATACATCAGTCATGGTGTTCCTAAGATCATTGTGCAGGATTTGGATGAAGTTGATATCTATAACCTAGATCTGACGCTTTACACTTCCTTTAGCCTCCCAGACATAGATGTCAACACTGGTGCTCTCTTTATTACCACATCACTATTTGATTGCGACAGCACCCAGCTAGAGTATATGGTTTCAGGCGGTACATCAGACTCAACTTTTACAAGAATATATCGAGAAGATGGAAACCTTTTTCTAGACATACCCGGATATGGCTACTTTTCCAGTACCAATTTAACAGGACTTGAAGTCACCATTGCTTCTGACGATGACGGGAGCTATGCCATGTTCAATTCAGGCTTTGGCACTAATGAAGTGGTGTTGTATAGATTTTGCGGTCAAGTACCCCAACCACTAGCCCGCGAAAGCGACGGCACCATCCTATCCGGAATCATGGAGCAACAGAATAACAACGGCTTTGACGCCTACCCGAATCCAGCGCGAGAAACCATCAAATTTGAGTATGACCTCCAAGGCCACAAGAAAGCCAACCTACAACTCTTCAATACTTCAGGTCAGTTAATGAAAGAGCTGATGCTCGGGCAGGCTTTCGACTTTATCCGACTCAATATTTCCGACTTGGAGCAAGGCACCTACATTGCCAGAATCACGACCGATGATGGTTTTGAACTTTCTGAAAAATTCGTGAAGGTGGATTAGATAAATTGTGGCTACTCCATGCTTTCGCCGTGCTGACTCAAGTCAAGACCGCGATCTTCCTGATCTTCCCTTACGCGCATAGAAAGCAATGAATCGACTAGTTTGAAAAGGAGGTAGCTTCCGCCAAAAGCGAATACGGAAGTCATCACCAAAGCCAGCAGATGGTAAAGAAAAGTCGTCGTTTCACCGTATACCAAACCAACATCTTTGGCAAACACTCCCGTCAGTACCATTCCGACAATTCCACCAACGCCGTGGCTGGGGAATACGTCGAGGGTGTCGTCAATCGACGATTTGTTCTTCCACTGAATGGCCCAATTGGAAATCAAAGCGGCGATGAAACCGATAAACATCGACTGACCGATATTGACAAATCCCGCAGCGGGCGTAATGGCTACGAGACCAACAACGGCACCTACACAAGCACCCACAGCCGACATCTTTCTACCCAGCATTCGCTCGTAAAACATCCAGGTGATCATGGCGGTAGCCGAGGCGATATTGGTATTCGCAAAAGCGATCACCGCATCGGCATTGGCTCCCAAGGCCGAACCTGCATTGAATCCAAACCAACCGAACCAGAGCAATCCCGTTCCCAAAATCACAAAGGGAACATTTGCATGTTCGAGTACTTGCTCCTTGCGTTTGCCTAGAATAACTGCCCCTGCCAAAGCCGCCAAACCGGCAGACATATGCACAACGGTACCTCCGGCAAAATCCAAAACACCCCAGTTGCGCAAAAGACCGTCCGGATGCCAGGTCATGTGCGCCAGCGGACTGTAAATGAGCAACGAGAAAAGCACCATAAAGAGGATGTAACTGCGAAACCGAATTCGACCCGCCATACTACCCGTGATCAAGGCGGGAGTGATGATGGCAAACTTGAGTTGGAAAAGGGCAAAGAGCAAAAAAGGAATGGTCTCGGCAAAATCGGGATTGGGTTCCGAACCCACTCCGTGAAAATTGAAATAGGTCAAAGGGTTTCCGATAATGCCTCCGATGCTTTCGCCAAAGCAGAGGCTGAACCCCACCAATACCCAAAGAATACTAATGACCCCTAAGGCCACAAAACTTTGCAGCATGGTAGAAATGATATGCTTTTTGCTAATCATCCCTCCGTAGAAGAATGACAAGCCGGGAGTCATAAGAAGGACAAAAGCACTGGCCACAATCATCCATGCGGTATCGCCTGAATCTATCGTCGAGCTCAATTCTTCATAGTGACTTGCAGTAAAAACGCTGATTAGTACAATCAGCGATAATGCCAAAAAGTTGATTTTTCTTCCCATTGGTTGACGGTGCTTCGCGCCGCAATAGAACGGCTGTTTTATGGGGGCGCAACTTAGGTAAGTGCTCCTCAACCATTGCAAGGTCAACAGCCTACTGCATCATTTTTTAGCAAGTCATTATGTTTTCTCAAAAGACGGTGAAATATTTACACTTTGAAGTGGATGAGACTACTTAGAAATTATTTTGGCAAAAAGCTTAAGGACCGACTCTTATCTCTCTGCCTTCCCGGAAGAATCAATATTGTATCTCCAAAATTTCAAATACCCTTTCTTCTTTGGGAAGTTTTAAAGTGGCAGATTCGCCCACCTTTTTATTGGTCAGGGCCTTTGCTATGGGGGAAATAAAGGCAATCTTTCCCTTAGATACATCCGCCTCGTCGACTCCGACTATTTGGTATTTCCGCTCCCGCTTTTCCGTATTGATTCTGAAAGTGACCGTAGCCCCGAAACGCACCTCATCCTGAGGTTGATCGGCAAGATCTATGACGTGCGCCGAGACAATCCGCTGATTCAGCAATTGCAATTTGGAGTTGATGAGGTTTGCTGCGATGCGCCGCTCCTTCTCGTTGGTCATATCTAAGCCTTCGCGCTCTTTAAGCAGTTCGTCCTTCTCTGCCTGAAGCTCATCGTATCCCGCTTGTGTCACGTAATTAGTGGCGCCACCGGGCAAATCGGCTCTGGGAGGTACTATGGGAATTTCTTCCTGATCGTCTTCTTTGACAAATCCTCGGCTCATAATCGTTTTTATTATTCTTAATGTCGCATTTTCGATGGAAATTCGTTCCCCTGAAATCTTAGGCAGACAGATGCCGGAGGTTTTTTTCAAACTTGTCGAGCATCCCGTTGGTTTGCTCTTGAAGTTTCTTCTTGAAAAAAGCCGTTCCGCCCAGAAGTGTTCCCTTAAAACCCATGGCCTGCTTGGCCCATTTCTTCAGATCAAAATCATCCCTATGCTTGACGATTTTACCGTCGGCAAATTCAAAGTGAGCATTGATCTTGTTGTGCACTTTTCTGCCCGTCTTGGAAAAGGTGTATTTAGCTTCCCAGTGTGCAGAGCCTTTCTCATCGTCTGTGCTGACATCTGAGAAGGTAATAATAAAATCCTTCCCTTTCTGGCTTTGGCACAACATGCGCCACATATTGCCCGCTCTTTCTTCTTTGAGTGTCCCGAAAGCCGGATCCTCAAAAACAATTTTCTCGTGGTAACACGCCGCCATTGATTCACCGTCAAGTCTTATAAATGCTTTGTAGAAATCGGTGATTAGTTTTTTATGAGCAGACGAGTTCATTTTCGGGTTCTGTTGATTCATTCTAAATTAAAGAATTTCAGTTCATAAATGCTTGATTTGCTGAATTTATTTCTAATTTTAATACGGGAATTCTCTACGTGAAGTTGGAAGCTTGAACCATTCGGTTCTGACCACTACCCGGCAACCGCCGTGCCCTTTACTAACCTTTAAACTACTATCGCCATGTTTATTTCTCTGCCAATGGTCTTAATTGCAGACCGAGATTCTTTTTCTAACTCAACTCTATCCCATGAGTTGAGAAAGTTAGAACTAGCGGACAGCGTTATCTGCACCACTTCAGCCTCCAATGCTCTAGCTTATTTGTATAAACAGCAAATTTGTAACTATCCTTTTCCGAATATCATATTTTACAACCCATCCAATTTAGAAATCGACGTAAAGGATTTCATCAACTCATTCAAAGTAGCATTTTCCGATCAATTCTACAGTAAGTTCGTTTTACTCAAAGAAAAGAATGACGGAATAAGTCGTAGCCTGTGTAATGAAGAAGCCTTGATACAAGATGTGATCTCAAAACCGATCTGTTCTGAGCGACTTCTCCGTTTGTTTAAGGGCAAAGTCAAAAGCCCGGTGCACATATAAAATTCAGTAATGACTGAAATATTAATTCCAAAAGTTTAGTTTTGCACCCCCAAAAGGGAAATCAAGTTACGGGGTGTAGCTTAGTCCGGTTAAAGTGCGCGTCTGGGGGGCGCGAGAGCGGAGGTTCGAATCCTCTCACCCCGACAAGTTTTTAAAACCCACATCGGCATTTTGCCGATGTGGGTTTATTCGTTTATTTCGACCTCAAAGCCGACAGGATTTGAAAGGATCGGAATAAACAAATAAACCGCTCTGTGAGGAACGAGCAGAGCAGGGTTTTGAAAACTTATCATCCCCACCCCGAGGATCACCGACGACAAAGGAGGAGGTAATCCCCGACTCACTCCCGAAGCCCGGTACTTCGCCGACCTCAAAGCCGACA
>DATFKV010000293.1:0-2556 GCA_035268465.1 Cryomorphaceae bacterium
TCCAGCACCTTTTGTCCGTTCATGCTATAAACTTCACCTCTAATGGTCTTTGAAGTAGCTGATTCTATTCGGATGTTCAACCGATCCACTGCAGGATTCGGGTACACATTCACCGACAGGTAAGTTGAAGGCACTGCTGCAACTTGTGCAGCTGATTCCTCTTCAGGAGCAGTACATCCAATAAAGTCTGAACCGCTGTCCTCGCCATCGACGTATGAATTGTTGATGGCATCAACGGCATCGTTTACTTGTGATGGCGTATAGTCTTCGTTGCATCCTCCGATCACATCGTTTGCTAATTCGAACAATTCTCCTACAGTCCATCCGGCAAAGTCGCCGCTCTGGATGTATAGGTCTGCCAACGGATATTCAGACTGACCAAAGTCAGAATCGTAGGCATCAAAACCGATGCTCAGAGCCAAGGCAGTAAGATTGCCCGCAAAAGATCCGAGGTTTCCGCTTCCGTTTCCGTTTCCGTTTCCGTTGCCATTTCCGTTACCATTACCATTACCGTTTCCGTTACCATTTCCGCCACCTGAAGCAGGATCTTCATGGTTTTCGTCAAAAGCAGCAGGAGATCCGCCGCTTGGCAAGAAGTCTTCCACAGCTTCGGCTGATGTCAATGTCAAGGTGAAATCACAACCAATCACTAAGCCCTCAGGGAATGCACCGTCAAAGTTGGCATCTCGGTAAACTCCTGGGTTATTTCCATTTGCAGGAGCTCCCCAGCCACCTTGGGTTTGGGTTCTCCACACACCTTCGCATTCCCCCTCGTTGGGCTCGTTGGGTTGGCATCCTGAAGCCAAGTCACCATTTACCAATGAAAACGTAAATCCGTCGAGGAGTGCAGGGTAAGATTCAACGACTCCGCCGTTTTCGTCCAAAAGGAAGAAATCGGAAGAACCGGCATTCGACATGATGTATTGGTTATCTGCAGATAGTGCAATACCATTTACATCGGCAGGGATGTCACCCACTTCTGTGGCCGTACCGCCTGAAATCGAGTAGAGTTTATCTCCGTTGCGGGTAGCAAGGAACAATTCGCCGTTTCTAACCACAAGGTCTCCTCCCTGAACGGGAGCATTTGCTATTTCTACCCAAGAACCATCTGAGAGGTCTACTTGAACAATTCTGTTTTGTGCATCAGAACCTAAGTAGAGAGATCCGTCGAAGTATACATTGCAATAAACGCTGTTCAGACCCGATTGAAGTGCAATAAAACCTTCTGAAGCTCCCGTAGAAGGATCAATCGCTTCAACGGAAGAACCATTTGCATTTGCTGCGTAAAGAAGATCGTTGTCTGCATCGTACGCCAAGTGGATTTGATAATTTCTTGTCGTAATCTCACTTAAGTTGGCATTTCCTCCTGAGAAGTCCAGACCAAAAATGGTGGATGGTACAGAAGTTACGTGGTGCGCATAGAATGCACTGAAGTTTTCGCAAGGCTCTTCGACATCATTGGCATCGTTACAACCGCCGGTCAAGTCGCCGTCTTTGAAAGTAAAAGGAGCATCTTCAAAAATAGCATTGATGGCTCCTGCATCTGCGCCTGAAGCATCTCTTACAATGAACTGTGAAGAATTCTTAGCACTTACCAGAATGTTTCCTGAATTCATCAGGGCAGCTCCCGTAACCAATGAAGGAAGGTCACCTATTACGGTTCCCGGTGCATTCGCAAGATCTGAAACGATTTGACCGTTTCCATCACGGGTGTACAATTGAAGCTCTCCTCCCTGAGTGATGACGAGGTCACCGCCACCTAACGGAAGGCCCGAATACAATACAGTAGTAGTTCCGGTAATTACGTCAAACTCATAAATGATGTTTGACTGATCATTACCTACCAATAACTTGTCGTCACCGGCATAAACCACTTCTACATTGCCTTGACCTGCCGGTTCAATATTTCCGATTAGAATTTCTTCTTCCGTATCGAGATCGTAAGCTGTTACTTCAGCGCTTACGCTATTGACCATGTAAATAAGTTGTCTTTCTTCATCGAAGCCCAAATGAACCGTTTTTTCTAGTGAAAGAAGTTGAGTGAGAATAGCGTCCCCACCACTTATAGATACCTGATAAAGATTTGCGGTACGTACACCTCCGGAGGCGTCGTTGTCAGCTAAATAGAATGAATAATTCTCACAATTCTGTGAGAATCCCGCCAACAAGAGTAAAGCGGAAGCGAAGGTTAGTAAACATCTTTTCATTTTGCTAGTATTATGATTTGAGCGCAAATTACTGCGAATAAAGATGAAAGTCCATTTGTTGTCGATTAATTGGCTTTATATTAGGATGAATCTATCCGGCGTCGGTATTTTAATAACGAAGTTTGTCAAACACGTCACCTTAATCTGCCTCGGCTTTTTCCACCCTCGTCGAAATCAAAAGACCCAACAGCACAAATCCGGTAAAGAGAAAGAACCCTTCCTTGAGCTGCGATTTATTGGTGGTTAAAATATCTACGGTAGTAGAAATGTCCTGAAGTTGACCGAGCTGCTCGGTTACGATGCCCGAAAAACCGATGTAAGCCATAAAAATGGCTACCACCATCACATC
>DATFKV010000294.1:0-5233 GCA_035268465.1 Cryomorphaceae bacterium
TTCTCAGTGTTCTTCGCGCCTTCTTTGCAGGCTTAGTGGTTAACACACGTTCACTGCGCCTGATTTTTTTCTTTTTCTTTGAGGGAGGAGTAACTTTTCGGATACCCTGTCCGTCACACCCATGTAACCCTCTGATGAGCCTATGACGGTTGATGATTATAACCAATGTGTTGATGCCCACGCCGACGGGCTGTATCGCTTTATGCTCAAGCATACCCGCGATACAGAGCAAGCCCGCGACTTGGTGCAGGAAGCCTTTGCCAAAATGTGGCTCAAGGTGGATGAGGTCAACGCAGAAAAGGCAAAGAGCTATCTATTTTCTACGGGGTATAATACGATGATCGACCAAATAAGAAGAGACAAGAAAAAAGGCAACTTCAACGAAGTGGAAGCGCAGAAGCTTTCGCATAGCCATCAGTACTCAGACTTGAATGAGATCTTGCACGAGGCACTGGAGACGTTGCCCGAAAGGCAAAAGTCAGTGGTTTTGCTCCGCGATTACGAAGGGTACAGCTACCAAGAAATCGGAGAGATTACCTCCATGTCTGAGAGTCAGGTGAAGGTCTACATCTTCCGTGCCCGAAAAGCATTGAAACAATACATCGGCAGTATTGAAGCCGTGATTTAATGGAAAAAATTACTCAACATAACTACGAAGCATTCTTCCTCGATTATATCGAAGGAAATTTGAGCAAAGATCTCAATGCAGAGCTGAAGGCTTTTCTGGTTCAGAATCCCGATTTGGCTTTAGAGCTGGAAGAGTTTGAAAATGTTTCGCTTGAGCCCGAGTCTGCTCCTGCCAATTGGAATGAATTGAAAGTTCCTTCATTCGATGATTTGACAAAAAGCGAGTCATTGCGTGAGCAATTGTACTTCAGATGTGCTGAAGGAGAGGCGAATGAGTATGACAAAAAACTGCTGGCGGGCCTAATTGGCTTATCTCAGTTCAGAGATGAATATGAATCCTGGAAGAAATTAAAGCTGACCTCTACGACAGAGGCTGTTGATCGAGAAGGCCTGTATCAATTGCCACTTTCATTACCGATTGGTCCGACTAATTATGGAGATTTCTTGGTAGCTAGAACTGAGGGTATTCTTTCTGATAACGAGAATGTAGCCCTTGAGAAATATGCTTCCGGAATTGAAGGGGGAGAAAAAGAGTTGGCTTTAGCTGATTCATTGAAATTGGAAGCTCCCAAAGGAATTTTCTATCCTTTCAAAGATGAGCTCAAAAAGAAAAAGAAAGGGCTGGTTCTTTTCTATCGAGCTGCAGCCATCATGTTGCTCGTCGGATTGAGTGCTTCCCTGGTTTTTCTGCTTAATCAGCCTGAATCTGTAGAACAGAGATACGCGCAAAGAGAAGTCGTTGAGACGAACCCCGACACCTTGAAATCCACAGAAACACAAGAAGAGTTTAAGGAGGATTCTGTTCCGACCGAAGATGACGTGGAAGTCGAGAAGTATCAGCTCGAAGAATGGGAAATCCGCGAGCCCGATCCCGTTTTTGTAGCCGAAAACGAGGAGCCCGTGACGGAACAGGAAGAAATGCCGAAGATTCCCGAAGTTGAAGAGGGTTTTGATGAGGTAGAAGTCGCGGAAGTAGAACCTCTTGAAATTCCGTTTGAGGAAGAACCAATCGTTACTCCCGACTTGCGAGATGAAGATGAATTGATCTTGGCCGAGGAAATTCCTGTCCATACTACTGAAAATTTCAAAACCATAACGGAAATGGCCGAAGAGCGCGTGGCCGATCAGTTTAATCTCTCAGACCAAGAGCGGGACGAAATGGCGCTGAGCATTGCGAAACGAATTACCCAAAAGGCGGGTGAAGCACTCGACTCTGAATTGAAAAAAGAAGTGGATGAGGATGGCGACAGACTTACATACTCCCTTCGGATAAGAGGATTCAAGGTTTCCCACTCGACGGAAAAGTAACTTTTCACTACCCTTGACCGTCACACTTTCAAATACCGAAAACTTAAGAAAATGAAAACGATAATAACCACACTGGCTTTCTTGATTGGCATGGCCGTTTCGGCACAAGAGCCCGAAAAAGCAGATTCAAGTTTTAAAACGACTCCATCGGTTTCCCTTCAAATGGGTGAGGATGGTGTTGAGGTGAAAGGTCAAAATGAAGATGGCTCTTATACCGATACGACTCGAATTGAGCTCAAGAACTCATATATCACAATCGTGAGTAAATCTGAAGCAGACAAAGACGATGACGATAATGACTGGGGCGATTGGGATGATCCGAAATACCAACTCACTTGGTGGAACGGAATTGACATTGGGGTGAATGGTATTCTAAACGACGACTACGGATTGAGTTTGTCACAAGATCCTGCCAACGGGATGCTAGAGCCCGAGTACGGAAGATCGCGATACATCGCTTTAAACACAGCTCAAATAAAAGGTCGAATCGTAAAGGATTATGTAGGAATTGTGACCGGACTTACTTTTCAAATTTACAACTGGAAGTTCTCCGGATCAGATGAGTTGGTCTTTGCGGGCGACAGTATGGGTTTAGCTCCCACGGGAGTAAGAAACGTCAGCAAAAACAAACTTCGCGCATCTTACATCGGAATTCCGGTAATGCTTGAATTCAATACATCACTGGATCCTGACAAGGCATTCCATATCACCGCAGGTGTTGTAGGTAAGGTAAGAATCGGAAATATGTACAAGCAGAAATTTTCTCTAGACGGAAACGACAACAAGACCTCTTTGAAAGGAGACTTAGGCCTCAACCGATGGGCGGCGGATGCAACGGTGAGAATCGGCTATAAGAGATTGACCGTTTTCGGACAAGTGGGTTTATTACCTCTTTTCGACAATGACAATACGCAGGACGTTTATCCTTTTGCAGTGGGTCTTTTTATAAAGACTTAAACAAAAACTCTTAGGTTATTATCAGAATTAAAGTGCGAACGAGAGTTTGCACTTTTTTATTTATCGTCGGGATTCTCTACTACCTTGGGTACTTTGAAATAGAAACCGTCGTGCTGTGGTGCATTTTTGAGCGCCTCCTTTTGCGAGAGCTCTTCGGTTACGACATCTTCCCTGAACTTATTGGTTTCCTCATTGACGTGAATCAACGGTTCCACACCATCAGTATTGAGTCCGTTGAGCTGCTCTACGAAATCGAGCATGCGCGTCAGATCTTTTTTGATACCCTCTTTTGAAGCTTCGTCAAATTCTAGTTTAGAAAGCCGGGCCAGTTTATCGATTAGTGCATTGTCCACATTCATAGCAGCAAATTTACAGATTTACATCTTCTGATAAAGGTTTTACCGAACTGAACTTAAAGAACCTGAAATTCCTAAATTTGCCGGCAATATGGCTAGAATCTTAACGGGAATACAGAGCACGGGAATACCGCATTTGGGAAATATCTTAGGCGCCATTCAGCCCGCTATTCAACTCGCAAACGAGGGAAGCAATGAGGCTTTTCTCTTCATCGCAGATTTACATTCACTCACGACCATCAAAGATGCTGAAGTACGAAAAGCTAACGTGAGAGCCGTAGCTGCTGCATGGCTGGCGTTTGGTTTGGATACCGAACGCAGCACCTTTTACCGCCAGAGTGATGTGACTGAGGTGGCGGAGCTCACATGGTACCTCAACTGTTTTACGCCTTTTCCGATGCTGGCAAATGCCCATAGCTTCAAAGACAAGAGTGAGCGATTGGCGGATGTCAACGCGGGACTCTTCACGTACCCTGTTTTAATGGCGGCCGATATTTTACTCTACGATGCGGAGATCGTTCCGGTAGGAAAAGACCAACTGCAGCATTTGGAGATGACACGAGATATTGCGGGATCATTCAACCATCAGTTTTGCGATACTTTCGTCGTTCCCGAGACCAAGGTTCAGGAAGAGACGATGTACATTCCGGGCACTGACGGACAGAAGATGAGCAAGAGCTATGGAAACTTCATCGATATTTTTCAGACCGATAAAAAGCTACGCAAAAACGTAATGAAGATCATTACCGATAGCAAAGGCTTGGAAGAGCCGAAAGATCCGGACACATGCAACGTATTCAATATTTATAAAACGATGGCGAACGCGGAGCAGACAGCCGATATGCGAGAGAAATATGAGGCGGGCGGCTTTGGTTACGGGCATGCGAAGCAGGCCTTGTATGAATTGATTTTGGATCGTTTTGGAGAGGAGCGGGCGAAATACGATCAGCTAATGGCAAACCCTACTGAGATTGGAGATCAACTTGCCTTGGGAGCCGATAAAGCGAGAAAAGTGGCTCAAACCGTTATCGGGAAGGCCAGAGCGAAATTAGGGTATTAAAAAAGCCGCCAATCCTGGATTGACGGCTTCAGAAATACGCTATTGCTATTTCTTTTCTACTCGGTGGATTTGTTTTTTCTGAGTGCTTCCTGTTTTATTAGCCTCTTTCAGTTTTCCCATCTGTTCAGGAGTCAGAACCTCATTGAGTTTCATTAGATGTTGTTTCCTGATTTTAGTTCTGGTCTCTTGGTCTGCTTCTCGGCCTCCGGCTTCCTCGATCATTTTGATCATTTCTTCGTTGGCCGCATATACTGATTTGTATTGCTCGTCCGTGAGTTCTAGCCGGGTTTTCATACGCTCAGTCATCTGCTCGGCACTTGGCATTTCTCGGCGGCTTTCTTCCTGAGCCGATGAGCTAAGTGCAAGCCCGAAGAGCAGGGCGATCATTAAAAAAGTCTTTTTCATATTTTTTAGAGTTTGGTCTTTCGACTCGCAAAAGGATATAAAGGTTTAATTAGTGCAATACATTCACCACATTACTGACTAGTTTTCTCAACTCGTAGTTCTCTGCGTCTACACTTTCTTCGAGCGGCGCATTCGAGTCCGTCACTTTACTCCTGCTGGTAATTTTTCCCGGAAGCCTTCCTGCTTTTGCCGATCTGTGTTTTTTCAAGTCGGCCTTAGTCACCCATTCCAGGTTATCGAATCTGTTGTTGTCTCGAGAGTAGTCTTTGTGAATGACAAATTCCGCATCGGGGCTCGGGGCTTCCACAAAAAACTCTGCCACCAGTCGGTGGAGGTATATGGTTTCTCTCGATCCTTTTCGAGTGGTGAAAGAAATGTACTGATAGCCGAGAATGGTTTTCGGAATAAAAGGCTCTTCAGGCCCTTCTCCCTTTTTCATTCTTACCACGTTTCCAAGATTTGACAACTTAAAATGATGGAGCAGTGGCTCGCCATTTAGCTCGGTCATCAATACCCATTG
>DATFKV010000295.1:0-4378 GCA_035268465.1 Cryomorphaceae bacterium
GCCTTTCTTTGTTTTCGCGTGAAGCGTGAACTGGCTAATGGCCAAAATATCACCTTTGATTTCATTTACGGATAAGTTCATAACACCCTCATCATCGTTGAAGATTCTCAAAGCACTGATCTTTGCTGCCAGCCAATTGGCATCGTCTTCAGTATCTTCTCGGCCCACCCCCACCAAAACGTTCAGACCTTGGCCAATTTCTCCCTTGACCTCTCCGTCTATTTCTACTGTAGACTTTCTTACGCGTTGAATGACCGCCTTCATGTTCGATACGTTTGTTCGTCGCTTTCCTCAAGCATATTTAAATAACTGTTGTAACGCGTTTGAGCCACCTCTCCCGTTTCCAAGGCTGCTTTTACCGCGCAGCCGGGCTCACTGTCGTGAATGCAGTTGTAAAATTTGCAGTCGGGCAGAAGTTTGCGCATCTCAGGAAAGTATCCTGCCAGTTCTTCTTTTTCGAAATGCACCAAGCCGAAGCCTCGGATTCCCGGAGTATCGACAATGTAGCCACCGAAAGCAAGGCGATACATCTGCGCAAATGTCGTGGTGTGCTTTCCCATTTGATGAAAATCAGAAATCTCTCCCACCTTCACTTTAAGGTTGGGGTCAACCGCATTGACCAATTTGGATTTTCCAACTCCTGAATGGCCCGTCAATAAAACCGTTCTGTTTTCAAGCAGGCTCTTGAACTCTGCCAGTCCTTGCCCGGCTTCCGCCGAAGTAATCAGGGTTTGGTAACCCAAATCAGCATAAACCTTTAAAAAGTGATTGGCCATTTCAAGCTCCTCTTCCTCGAGGAGGTCAGCTTTATTGATAATCACCGCTACCGGAATATGATATGCCTCAGCGGCGACGCAAAACCGGTCGATAAATGTGGGGAACGTCGTGGGATTTTTTAGCGTAACCACGATGGCGGCCAAGTCCAGATTGGCAGCAATGATGTGGCTCTGCTTCGATAAGTTAACCGACTTTCGAACGATGTAATTCTTCCGTTCGTGGATATTGACAATGACGTAGCTATCGGCTTCCCCATCAATATCCACCACATCGCCCACGGCAACGGGGTTTGTAGACCGAATGCCTTTAATCCGCAATTTCCCACGCACGCGGCAATCTATAACCTCTCCACCCGTTGTTTCCACGGTGTACCAACTGCCTGTGCTTTTTATTACGCGCCCTTCCTGCATTGCGAAGGCTAAAGTAGCATAGATCAAAGAAAGTTGTATAATTTCGTCAGCCTATGTCGATCAAAGTCGAAAATGTATCAAAATACTACGGTAGCCAAGCGGCGCTGAAGGGTGTTTCATTTGAAGTAAAGAAAGGTGAAGTGGTCGGATTTCTGGGTCCTAATGGCGCCGGTAAATCCACGATGATGAAAATCATCACCACCTACGTACCTGCCGATGAAGGCAGCGTAAACGTTTCGGGGTTTGATGTGAACGAAAAACCCATCGACGTAAGAAAAAGGGTGGGCTACCTCCCGGAGAGTAATCCTCTTTATCATGAAATGTACATCCGCGAATACTTATCATTCGTGGGAGGCATGTACGGATTGAAGAACAAGAAGCAGCGGGTAGAAGAGATGATCGAAGCGGTGGGCTTAACCCCCGAGAGTCACAAAAAAATCGGTGAGCTATCAAAAGGATACAAGCAACGAGTGGGTCTGGCTCAAGCGATGTTGCACGATCCTGAAGTGCTTATTCTTGATGAACCGACCTCAGGATTGGATCCCAATCAATTGGAAGACATTCGCACTTTGATTCGAAAAATCGGAAAGGAAAAATCAGTTTTGCTGAGCACGCACATCATGCAGGAAGTGGAAGCTATTTGCGATCGAGTGGTTATTATCAAAAAAGGCGAAATTGTCGCTGACGACAGCATGAGCCATTTGAAAGAAGAAGCCGTTTCGGATGTGGTATTTTTTCATGTTAATGGAAAGTTAAATACTGAGTTGATTCAGGCTATTGCAGGCGTTACTAAAGTGAAAGGAATAGGCTCGGGCCAATACTTGGTCTCTGCCAAAAAAGGGAGCGGCCTTGCCGGTGAACTTTCAAAATTAGCTAATCGTGAAGGCCTGGAAATCGAAGAATTGCGCAAAGAAGAAAGGCGATTGGAAGACGTTTTCAAGTCATTAACAAAATAGCCGTTTTCAACGTCTCTTTTTTTCTATTTTTGTGCCTCTTCCGTGGAAAGATTTGGCCTATTGCAACCACAGTAAAAAATGCTAAAAATGCGTTTTCTGTAGGCCGTCTTGATCGGGGCAACTAACAAAACAATTAAAAACATTCATGCCTTACTCCTTCACTTCCGAATCGGTGTCTGAAGGGCACCCGGATAAAATTGCCGATCAAATTTCTGATTCCATTTTGGACAATTTTCTCGCTTTTGATCCCACGTCAAAAGTAGCTTGTGAAACGTTGGTAACCACCGGCCAAGTTGTCATTGCCGGAGAGGTACGATCAGACACCTATTTAGACATTCAGAATATAGCTCGAGATGTCATCACTCGCATTGGCTATACCAAGAGCGAATACATGTTTGAGGCAAATAGTTGTGGTGTATTGAGTGCGCTTCACGAGCAATCGCCTGATATTTATCAAGGAGTAGATCGCGGAAATCCCGAAGATCAAGGCGCCGGTGACCAAGGGATGATGTTCGGTTATGCCACCAATGAGACGGACAATTACATGCCTCTCGCATTGGATTTATCTCATCGCATTTTACGCGTTCTCGCCGAACTGAGAAGAGAAGAAAAAGAAATCCCTTACTTACGCCCCGACGCAAAGTCGCAGGTGACAATAGAATACAACGACGATCATCAGCCGGAAAGAATTCTTTCGATTGTAGTTTCTACGCAACACGATGAATTTGTCAAGGCCGAGTCTGATGACCATGCGACAAAGAAAAAAGCCGAGTCCGAGATGTGCGATCAAATTCGCAAAGACTTGATCAATATTCTAATCCCACGAGTGAAGGCCCAGCTTCCTCAGCATATCCAAGATTTATTTACGGATGACATCATTTACCACATCAATCCAACGGGTAAATTCGTCATCGGCGGGCCACACGGAGACGCAGGTTTGACCGGGAGAAAAATCATCGTGGACACTTACGGAGGCAAGGGTGCCCATGGCGGTGGCGCTTTCAGCGGAAAAGATCCGAGTAAGGTAGACCGCTCTGCGGCCTACGCTTCACGTCACATCGCCAAGAATTTAGTAGCTGCAGGTGTAGCTGATCAGGTTCTGGTTCAGGTTTCATATGCCATAGGTGTGGTTGAGCCCACCGGAATATTTATAGACACATACGGAAGCTCTAAGGTGAATATGACGAATGGCGAAATCGCTAAAAAGGTTAGAGAATTATTCGACTTGCGCCCCGGAATGATCGAGCGCGATCTTAAATTGAGACAACCCATATACGGTGAGTCTGCAGCTTATGGCCACATGGGAAGAACGCCTGAATTCGTTAAAAAGACATTTACTCGTTCGAATGGTAGTGGAACGATCTCGAAAGAACTGGAAGTAGAACTCTTCACTTGGGAAAAATTGGACAGAGTCGAGGATATCAAAAAAGCCTTTGGCCTATAACAGTCCTGCCGATAGTAAAATTGCAATCGAAAATCCCGCCTTGAGGCGGGATTTTTTGTGCAAGGAAAAATTTCAGCTTTCCCAGACTACTTCTTTCTGAAGAAAATCATAATTGGTATTCCCTCCAAGTTAAAGTTTTCTCTGAATTGATTTTCTAAAAATCTGCGGTATGGTTCTTTGATATACTGCGGAAGATTGCAGTAGAAAGCAAAGGCAACCTTATTGGTAGGCAACTGCATCAGGTATTTTATCCTAATGAACTTCCCTTTGTAGGACGGCGGCTGCCTGAATTCAAAAATCGGTTGGAAAACCTCATTGAGTTTTGAGGTTGGAATCCGAGTTTTCAATCGGTCGTAAACGCTGAGAGCCTCCTCAATCGCCTTGTGGATGCGCTGCTTTGTTAACGCAGAAGTAAACACAATCGGCACATCATTAAAAGGAGCGATTCGCTCACGGATTTTATCCTCGTATTCTTTCGTCGAATTGGTGTCCTTTTCAATTAAATCCCACTTATTTACCAAAATTACCAGACCCTTACCGTTCTTCTCAATCATGCTAAAGATGGTGAGATCTTGCTTCTGAATTCCCTCAGTGGCATCAAGGATTAAAATACACACATCGCTGTTCTCGATACTCCTAACTGAGCGTAAAACAGAATAAAACTCGATGTCTTCATGCACCTTGCTTCGTTTTCTTATTCCCGCAGTATCAACCAGATTGAAATCGAAACCGTATGCGTTGTACCGTGTAAAAACGGCATCACGCGTAGTACCCGCTTGATCGGTAACAAT
>DATFKV010000296.1:0-4692 GCA_035268465.1 Cryomorphaceae bacterium
AAATCCGAGCTGGCTCGCACGAATGGCTGTAACGTATCCCCCGGGGCCGCTACCTAAAACTATGATATCGTATTTCATAATGAGAAATTTTCGCAGGTTAATGAGGGGGCAAAAATAGAAAACAAAATGGTCAATGACCCTATGCAAGAAGGTAACTTGGCCTATGGGATTTTGATCAATCAATTACCTTTATCCGAATATGATCAAGTATACCATCAATAGTATCGACCAACTCCCGTATCATTTGCATGTGAAAGTGGCTTTTCAAGCAAAAGAGAATCTGGTAAAAGCCATCATTCCCTTCTGGCGACCGGGTAGGTATGAGGGAGGGAATTTTCCCCGAAACTTCATTGGCCTCAAGGCTGAAGCCAATGGAGAGGAGCTCCAAACCCGCAAGATTACCGGAAATTCGATGCATGTACACGCCAAGGCAGGCGATACGGTGACTATTTCTTACTTTCTCTATTCAAGAGACTTAACAGCGGGAAATACCTATTCTGATGATCATTTGCTGCTGATTAACCCCGTCAATGCTTGCCTTTACATCGAAGGCTTGGAAGACGAACCATGTGAAGTTCATCTGAAAACTCCGAACGATTGGGCCTTGTCAACCGCACTGCGTAGAAAGGAGGGCTCCGTCTATCTTGCTCGGGACATGCAGCACCTAATGGATACTCCGATTATGGCTGCCGCCAATATCGATGTCATGTCTTATGAAGTGGAAGGGGTGCCCTACTTTATTCATCTCATCGGTGAATTCGTTGGATCCGATGAACGTTTGCTGAAGGATTTTCAAGCCTTCACCACGAAACAAGTCGAGGTTTTCGGAAACATTCCCGTTAAGGAGTACCATTTTCTTATTATTCTACTCCCTCACCGCACTTACCATGGGGTGGAACACGAAAACAGCACGGTGATTATTCTAGGTCCCTCCGAAGGTCTCAGCGAACGATCGCTTTACAAAGAACTACTCGGCGTCTCTTCGCATGAACTTTACCATACGTGGAACATCAAGTACATCAGACCCGCCGATTGGGCGCCTTATGATTTTACGCAAGCCGATTATTCGCGTTTGGGTTATGTGGCTGAAGGGGTAACGACTTATATGGGCGACGTTATGCTCTGGCAGTCGGGCATTTTTTCCGATGAGGAATACCTCAACGAGCTGGCCATTCTGCTGAAAAGGCACAAAGACAATGATGGCCGCTTCAACCTATCCCTGGCTGACTCCTCAATCGATACCTGGGTGGATGGCTACGGCCGCGGCACTCCCCGCCGAAGGTTGAGCATTTATGTCGAAGGAGCCTTGCTGGCATTCATTTGTGATGCTTGGCTGCTTGAAGCTACCAACGGTCAAAGTTCATTGTCTACTGCCATGCAGCGACTCTATGCCCTAACGGATCCTGCACGAGGCTATACCGAAGATGAGTATTGGGCCGTCCTTTCGGGAATGGCAGACTGCAACTGGAAATCTTTGCGCAGTGACGTTGTAGACGGCAAAGGGAAGCTGGAGAAATACGCCAAAGAGGCGATGGAAAAAATTGGTTTGACCTTGGAGGAGAAGTCATCGACGGACCCATTGGAGAGCCAATTCGGCTTTAAAATTCAAAAAATAGGTATGAAGCAAATAGTATGGAATGTCTTCCCCGATTCTCCCGCTGAGAGGGCGGGCCTTTATTTTGACGATGAAGTCAAAACCATTGACGGGATAGAACCCGAAAAATTTCTGTCCGAAAACGAAAACATGCCTTCTCAATTGGAATTGACCATTGAATCGGGTTTCAGGAAGAAAACCGTTGAAGTCAAAGCTGATGGAAACAAGTACGGTTTTGAGTTCTCCATTACCAATGAAGACGCATCCCTGTTTGAATCTTGGAAAGGATTTTAAAAAGTGAAGAGCTGATCGTATATACTTTGTTTTTTTGCATCTTCACCCCACCTAAACAAAACTATCATGACCGAAGAGACCATTGATCACTACGAAAGCCCTCGTCAAACCAGGCCAACACTTCTCACCGTTTTATGTGTTTTGACCTGGGTGGTATCGGGGTATACCATTCTAACGGTTCCCTTTAATTATTTCTTTTCCTCTGAAGTCACTGCCTCAACCTTTCAGGAAACTATCAATGATGCCATGGCTGAAATGGCAGAAGATAGTCCCGAAGCGGCTGAAATGATGGAGGGCTTTATGATGGCTGCCAGTAGCACAGTTTCTAATGCAATAGACAACGCCGGTTGGATCGCTCTTACAGATTTATTGGTTGCTCTTTTATCGGCGTTCGGAGCCTACCTTATGTTTAAGCTGCGCAAAAGCGGGTTTTGGATATATGTAGTTGCCAAAGTTTTGGGTCTTATATCGGTATTTGCCTTCTTGGGGGTAAATTTACTCACAGCAGCCGGAGTTTCTTTCGCCGGGTTTATAGGTCTGATCTTGATCATTCTCTACGGCGTCAACCTCAAACATATGAGTTGAGTTTAGCTTGTATTGGCCTTGGGGGTGTATGTTAAAGGCTTCATGCTACAGGATGCATGCTACTTGCTGCCAGCTACTATCGACTATCGACTACAGCCGCGACAGCAGAGATTTCCACCTTCGCGCCGGCGGGTAGCTTCCTTACTTCTACCGTTTCGCGAGCCGGGTGATGATCCTTGAAGAAACTTCCGTAGACTTCGTTGATGGTTTTGAATTCATTCATATCCAAAATGAAGATGGAGCACTTAATGAGGTGGTCAAAATCAGAGCCGGCAGCTTTCAAAACGGCACCGAGATTTCTCATCACTCTGTGTGTTTCTTCGGCCAGATTGGCATTATCCATCTCGCCCGTCTCAGGGTTTAAGGCAACTTGTCCCGATACATAAATCGTATTTTCGTGCACTACGGCCTGATTGTATGGCCCGATTGGTGCAGGCGCATTTTTGGTTTTAATGATTTCCATTTCTTTTTTTGTTCGAAGGTCGGAAATCCTTTAATTAATTTAAAAAAACTCAACCCTTTGAAAATTCATTTTAAAGGAGCGGCGGGCACGGTAACCGGCTCCAAACACCTTCTGGAAACCGAGCAGGGATTAAAAATTCTACTCGACTGCGGACTGTACCAAGGAAAAGAGTCAGGTGCGGGACGTGAGAACAGGCATTTTGGTTTTGATCCTCAAACGGTCGATATGGTATTTCTTTCTCACGCTCATATCGACCATTCAGGCCTATTGCCACGTCTGGTAAAGGAAGGGTTTAAGGGAAAGATTTATTGTACCGAGCCCACCAGAGCCTTGTGCGAGATTATGTTGGCCGATTCCGCGCACATTCAGCAGGCAGACTTCAGTTACCAATCAAAAAAATCCATATCGCAAGAAGACAGCGAACCGCTTTATACCATAGATGATGTGGTGAAAACCATAGACCTGTTCGAGCCCTTGGCTTACGATGAGTGGATTATACTCCACGATGATATCACGGTTATGTTCACGTACGTGGGTCATATTTTGGGAAGTGCCTGCGTCAATCTTAGGGTGAGAGAAGGCAAGAAAACCCACCGCATAGCCTACACCGGCGACATTGGCAGAACCAACCAGCAGATCATCAAAGGGAGTGAACCTTTCCCCCAAGCAGAGGTCATTCTTTGTGAAAGTACCTATGGAAATCGAGTGCACGATGATCAAACAATGAGCGAAAAAAAACTACTTGAGGTGGTTCAAGAAACTTGCGTCGAAAACAAGGGAAAACTGATCATTCCTTCCTTCAGTTTGGGCAGAACGCAAGAGATCGTTCACACGCTTGATCGGCTGGAATCGGCAGGAAAGCTTCCTTCCATCAAAGTTTTTGTAGACAGTCCGCTGAGCACCAATGCTACGGATATTGTTCGTTCGTTTCCCGAGCATTTCAACGAACGAATCTTAAAATACATGGAAAAAGATGCGCAGCCCTTCGGTTTCTCAGGACTGCATTATATCAGAGACGTTAAGTATTCAAAGATGCTCAATCAGCTCAAGGAGCCTTGTATCATCATATCGGCATCGGGCATGGCCGAGGCGGGTCGAATCGTTCACCATTTGGCCAACAATATTGAAGACAAGAGAAACACCATTTTATTTATCGGGTATTGCGAGCCATCCACCTTGGGTGGCAGATTGAGGGATGGAGCTCAAAAGGTTCAGATTTTTGGACATGATCACGATGTAAAAGCGAAAGTCGTTGTGATGGATTCTTACAGCGCCCACGGCGATTACCAAGAGATGATTGAGTACCTCAGTTGTCAGCAACCTCATTTAATTAAGCACCTCTTTCTGGTTCATGGTCGTAATGATGTTCAGCAAGAATTTAAAGGGCATCTCGATCAAGCTGGTTTTCACCATATATCTATTCCTAAAAAAGGGGATGTGTTGGAGTTGAGTTGATTAAACATTCTCAAATCCGCGAAAAATTAACTTTTAACTCAATGCCTCATATTTCTGTCACGGTGCTTTGCAAAACAAGTCCGGTAGTTTCGGCTCCGCTCAACCACCTTGAATTCTCTCTGAATGTTCAATACCCCATACAGAATACTTCTTACTGAATACTAACACTGAATACTGATTACAAACTACTGAATACCCAAAATTTCTGTCTTAGTTCTTCCAATATGAAGTCCGGTAGTTTCAGCTCCGCTCAACCACCTTGAATTCTCTCTGAATGTTCAATACCCCATACTGAATACTG
>DATFKV010000297.1:0-4164 GCA_035268465.1 Cryomorphaceae bacterium
GGGATACGTTACAGCCATTCGCGCAAGCCAGCTCGGATTTAAGACAGCAGTAGTAGAGCGCGAGTCTCTCGGTGGAATCTGCCTCAACTGGGGATGCATCCCTACCAAAGCGCTTTTAAAAAGTGCCAATGTATTCGAATACATGAACCATGCTTCAGACTATGGTATCACGATAAATGAGCCAAAGGTTGATTTTCCGGGCATGATCAGCCGTAGTCGCGGAGTCGCTGACGGAATGAGCAAGGGGGTGAACTTCCTGATGAAGAAGAACAAGATCGACGTGATCATGGGCGAAGGAAAATTGAAGACCGGAAAAAAACTGGACGTTACCGATAAGGACGGGAAGACGACTACTTACGATGCCGACCACATTATTATCGCTACCGGTGCTCGTGCGAAGGAATTGCCTAATGTGAAAATTGACGGCAAAAAAGTCATCGAGTACCGCAAAGCAATGAGCATGGATAAGCAGCCCAAAAGTATGGTTGTGATGGGTAGCGGAGCCATCGGTTGCGAGTTTGCGTATTTCTACAACGCCATCGGCACGGATGTAACGATCGTGGAGTATTTGGATAACATCGTTCCCCGAGAGGATGAAGAAGTCAGCAAGCAATTGGCGCGAACGTTCAAAAAGAACGGCATTAAGATTATGACGGGAGCAGCGGTAGAATCGGTTGACACCAAAGGATCCGGCTGCAAGGTCAAAGTGAAAACCAAGAAGGGGGAGGAAACCATCGAATGCGATGTGGTGCTTAGCGCCGTTGGGGTGAACCCAAATACCGAAAACATTGGCTTGGAAGACGTGGGCATTGCGACTGACCGCGGCTTTATTCAAGTAGACGAGTTTTACAAAACCAATATTCCCGGGTACTACGCCATCGGAGATTGTGTTCCCGGTCCTGCATTGGCTCACGTTGCCAGCGCAGAAGGAATCGTGTGTGTAGAGAAAATCAAAGGAGAGAAAGTTCAACCGATCGATTACAACAACATTCCCGGATGTACTTACTGCTCGCCCGAAGTGGCTAGCGTTGGTATGACTGAGGCTGCCGCTAAAAAGGCAGGTCACGAAATCAAAGTGGGTAAGTTCCCCTTCTCCGCTTCGGGTAAGGCAAAAGCTGCGGGGCAGAGCGATGGATTCGTGAAATTGATCTTTGACGCTAAATACGGCGAGCTACTCGGCGGACACATGATTGGAAATAACGTTACCGAAATGGTAGCCGAACTGGTTTCCATCAGAAAACTAGAAACGACGGGGCACGAAATCATCAAAACCGTTCACCCACACCCGACGATGAGCGAAGCCATCATGGAAGCGGCAGCAGCTGCTTATGATGAAGTAATTCACTTGTAAGCAATTCGAAGACAAATAAAAAAAGGCTGGCCATGATGGTCAGCCTTTTTTTGATCCGAAGATTTCACGAACTAACGGAGCAGTTTGAGATCGCCTGTTTCTACAATATTCTTCAAATCACATTGATCGCGATATTTGAGAATATAAATGAATGTATCATCATTGTGATCTTCTCCTGAGCCTTCTTCATTTTGACCATTCCACGGAGCATAAACTTCTGAGGTCTTAAAGACTTCTCTTCCCCACCTGTTGAAGATGGAAAGATCAAAGAAAACCAATGAGTCACCCGAAATTTGCCAAGTATCGTTTAGTCCGTCCCCATTAGGAGTGAACACATTTGGAATTTGAAGATTTGGGTCGTCATCAATGGGGATAGCCAATAAGCTGTCTATTTGGTCACAACCAAGGAGATCGATAGCCGTAAAAGCATAATAACCTGAGCTAAAAACTTCTACATCAAATCCGGACTGCCCATTTTCCCAAAACACCGTGTCTAAAAATGTATTTTCAGGGAAGCTCACAAAATTGGACTGATTCTCACAAATACTTGCTTCAAAAGCAAGTGGCACCTCTTGTCCGAGACTGACATTGGATGTTTGCTCGTCTAAACACCCATTAAAAAAGACCTCCACCGTATATTCTCCCTGTTGGGTAACAGTGAGGGTAGGTTCAAGGGAGAGCCCACCATTCCAAATGTATTCTGCATCGGGGTATGGAACCGTGGCATCCAAAACTAAATCCTCTTCGTAATAGCACAAAAATGGGTTAGATGGCAGGACGTAACCCAAGTTATCGTACACAATGAAGGTTTCTTCAATTCCGTAGACATTGTTGCATACGGGATCTGTCAATGTAATCACGAAATCGTATGAACCCGCGTCGGGAGCTTGCCATTCCAGTGTAGCTTCAGTTCCAACTTCCTCTCCATTCACTTCCCACACTATCGTTCCCAACGGACCATTTGGCTCAAGAATTCCAAGAATACCAAGGTCTTCACATAAGCCTTGTTGGGTAAGGGTAATTTGAGGATCCAGAACAGGCGGTTCGGGAATCTCAATGGTAAAGGTTGTACTGTCAATTCCATCACAAGTGGTTTCGTTTGATACGATCAGACTAATTTCATATGTACCCGATTGATCGTAATTGTATTCAAAACTACCGACGGTAGTCAGAATTGTACCGTCGCCCATATCCCATTCGTATTCATCGCCATTGACGGAGTTGTCAGCCACACCAATAAGGAACTCATCACAGAAATCGATGACCTGAGCGTCAAAGTCGGCAGTTACAAACGGAGAATACACTACCGTAGTTTCAACGATTGCCAGTTCACTACAAGCCTCGCTCTCGAGAGTAAGAATCAGCGTGTATTCACCCGAGCTTTCATAAGTGTGCGAAGGATTGGTATCGGTGGAGAAAGTTCCATCTCCAAAATCCCAAGTATATTCAAGGTCTCCCGGACCTTGAGATGCATCCGTTATGGTGATCTCGCCGGTTTCACAATCGATGGCAAAGTCGAAATCTGCGAAAAACTCCACCGGTTCGAAAACCTGAAAAGGAAAAGAAATAGTATCACTGATGTTACACGTTGCGGAATCTATGACCACAAGCGTTACCAGATACTCTCCGGGTTCGTCATAGACATAGATAGGCTCGTATTCATCACTTTGATCTCCATTTCCAAAATCCCAGACATAATCTTCTCCTTCACTGAAATTATCGAAAGTTACGGTATGTGGAGCACACCCTGAAAGCTGTCCGGCAGCGCTGGCGACGGCATTCACACTTTCGATTTCAAAGTCAATCTTAAACACACCCATATCGCAGAATGTAGATTGATCGGTGGCCCAAGCATCATCCGTGGTATTAAACTCCCCACAACTACACACCCCTTGGTAAACGATACCTTGCTTGTCAAACCGACTCGTGCCGCCGTCTACGTGATTGCCTGTATAGTAGGTTCCATAAATTAGTCCTTCCATATCGGGTTCAAAAACTCCGACATAAAATCCACCTGACGCAAAAAGGGCGTCCTCCGAGGCAACAAATGAGCTATTCACCTGAAAGGCACTGATATAAACACCATTACACAAGTCAACCATAAATGCGACGGGATTTCCTGAAGCACTGCCTTCGTTCGACACGTAGCTAGTAATTAGTAACTCACTTAAATCCTCACTCAGCTTATGCACTTGAAGCGATGACTGGGTTGTGCCCCAAACACCTTCGGTTGTTTCCCAATTGCTTTCAGAGTACATGTATACCCATACATCGTCGTTATTATCCGTGTCAATGAAGTAAATAATATCATTGTTATCCAGTCCTAAAAAAGTACTCTCAATTATCTCCGTTCCGTCCGCAGATAAATGGGTAACATAACCATCATGTGGGCCTCCCGCAAAATCTGTTTGATAAGCTCCATCCGTTGTTTCAAATTCATTGGCATCTACAGATGTCGTCCCTCCTACTGCACCTGTTACATAAACGGTTTGATCATCTTTAATACGGATGCCATAAGCCATATCATTCGCATCAGACCCCAAGTAAGTCGACCATATTAATTCATCTAAATCTGCACTGAGCTTAACTACCACAGCATCCTGCACTTGCTTTTTTATGGGCTGAAGAGAACCCGAAGTTGTGGGGAAGTTTTCAGATGAACTCGAACTTGCGATGAAAACTTCCCCGTTAAGATTGACGTTGATTTCCCCACGCAAAGCGTCATAACCAATCCCTCCTAAATTATTTAAGCCATCATTACTACTTCCTCCGAGATAAGTAGATCCAACCAATTCTGAACCATCAATGCTGAG
>DATFKV010000298.1:0-11133 GCA_035268465.1 Cryomorphaceae bacterium
CAGTATTGATAGTCAAAGAAATAGATGTTGTCAGTCCTCAATTTGACCTCATCTTATAAGCTTTGAACTTCCCTTAGAGCTTTCCGCGAAATTCCGATCAACTATCGGGACACTGAACTCTGCGCGGCTTTTGAGTACCGGAAGATTTGAAAATCAACCTTTGGAAGTGTTCGCGACTCAAATGGGTACCCCTATCGCATTTACAATTATTCAATTTACTTGTGCGGGATATTCATGTGATTCATTAGATTTGAAGAAGTACAAACGCTACTGAGAAATCTTGATGGATTATTCAATTTTTAGCTTTTGTAAATTGACCTCAACAATCTAACCCTACCGAGCTATTAAAAAATGAAAAAAATAGAACCATACTCCACTATTGAGAATGCCCTAAAATCTCTAGACAACGGAGGCAGGTTTTTTAACCTTCTGGCTAAAGCTGAAGATGGAGTCATAAATCCATCTGAAATTGTAAAGGTCGGAGGAGTTTTTGATGACAGACAAGAAATGATGCTTTTCCTTGAGATGGCACTGGTGAAATTAAATCAAGCAGAAAAGGATACCCTTATTTCAAAGCTCGAAATTGAGCTTCAAAAAAAGTATAGAAAATATAAGCCGCAAGTATTGCTTCCTTCGGAGGCCAAATCCAAAGGAGTAATAGATTCAAATGCCTTGATAACAGGCGTCCCTGTTCTGATTGATTCAACATCAGAGTTTCGTGGATTTGTGATCATCCCAATCATGAAAGAAAGGCCCAACGCACTTTCCATCATTTCACTACGGGATGATTACGACGTATATGAACTGAGGGATGAAAAATCTGCCGAGAATTTTATTGTTGCCCATTCCAGCGGTGCAGAAAAACTTCCGAATGCCAAGATTACCATAGGTGGAGTTCTGAAGGAATACAATCATAGTAAGGCAGTGAGTAGTCCAAAGGATAAATTTATGGAAGTGGCTTACTATATGGATATCTGATTGAAAAGGTCGCTGTAAGCTGTAAAATGAAAGATATTTCCCGAATTAATGATGTTTCATTTGGAATGATCTGCGCTTTAAAAAGAAAAAGTCGGGTCCATTAAAATACGGTCATCGTCTACTTTTAGAAACGATAAACACTGAAAATGACTGGATGAAACTCCCTCCCCCCCCTTTCCTTATACTACTGTGAATCAAAAGGAAAATTGAAACAAGCAGGAATACAAGCTCCACTGATTTTTTAACACTCATGTGGTGACTAAGGGGATTATTCACACTAACTTGCATCCATGTTGAAGAACTTACTAATCACATTCGTACTCCTGATTCAGATCGGCTTGCACGGTCAGCTGCCCGACGGAAGCACTGCGCCTGACTTTACACTGACCGACTACTATGGCGCTGAACACAACCTCTACGCCTACCTTGATGCCGACAAGACGGTCATCTTGAAAATTTTCGCGGCCCATTGCCCTGCCTGCTGGAACTACCACCAAACAGACAGATTGAAAAACCTTTACACTGATTATGGTCCCGACGGAACCAATGAGTTGATGGTATTGGCCTTGGAACACGACCAATGGAATAGTCACAATGCTTTTATTGGAGTCGGCGATCCTTGGGTCACTCAAGGAAATTGGCTAGAGGGAACCCCCTTTCCCATTTTTAACGTGGAAGATCCCGATCGGGGAGTGTTTGATGAGTACAACGTGACGGGCTACCCGGTGGTCTACAAGATTTGTCCCGACGGGATTACGGAAAGAATATTCACGAACGAAACAGAGAATCAGATCTATGAAAAGGCTCAGGATTGTCCAGCAGCTCTTTCCATCGATGCTCAGCAGGACATCGGATCAATAACCTTCGATTCACATTCGAGGAATCTCAACATTGATCGGTATCAGAAAGTGAATACCGTACGCATCATGTCCATCACCGGACAGATCGTACAAACGATTAATGCTATTGATTCTCCCGCCTTTTCCATCAACCCGCTGGCCAAGGGAATTTACCTTTTCGAAATTCAAACCGATTACGGCCGAGTGGTGAAGCGGTTCTATGTGAACTAGCGTAATTTCTTTACTTCCCGCCTTTTTTCGTTTTCCGTATGCATTGTGAGGGACAAGGAAGGCAATATCAGCTATTCTCAATGACGGTTTAAATCCTAAATTTGAGGCTTTTAAGGGATATGACAAAAAGCCGAAAAAAGAGAATCATTCAAGTCGCCTTGCTGGTTGGAACCGTCATCTCGCTCTTCTATGTGCCGTGGATTTTGGTGTGGGCTTGGATACAGCCACTACCCGACACCGTGCAAGAACAAATCGATGACACCATTGGATACGGCTTTGACGGGATGGTCGTATACGTAGATAAGGGAGGTGAAGCTCCCGCTTTCTACGCGGGTGGTTGGAAAGACAAAAATCAGAAGATCCCCGCCGACGCTCACTCCCTGTTCAAGATTGCCAGTATCAGCAAGCTTTACGTGGCAGTGGCTGTAGCCAAATTGGTTAACGATGGACGCTTGTCTCTAGACAATTCCTTGGCCTCTTACCTTCCCGAACTGGCTGGCAGAATTGAAAATGCAAAATCGATCACAGTGAAAATGATGGTGCAACATCGGAGTGGAATCCCGAACTTTACTGACCATCCGGGGTATTGGGTAAACCCTCCCAATACTACTGAAGGAGCCCTGGAATTGGTACTCGATCTTCCCGCCGATTTTGAGCCCAATACAAGCTACGCATACTCCAACACCAATTACTTGTTGCTACGCCGAATCGTAGAAAAAACGGCGGGCTACGACCATTTTGAATTTATAAAAAAAGAAATTTTGAACCCTCTTGACTTGCACAACACCTATGGTTCACTGAATGAAGTAGACATAAATGACGTGATGAGCGGATATTACGTAGGCTACGAACCCGATTTGAAGACAGAAGATACGGGAATGTTGGCCACAGCCGAAGATGTAGGGAAGTTCTTAAAAGCCTTAAACGATGGCTCCCTATTTGACGAAGGCGAACAAGAAATTTATTCCTCCATCTACGTATACAATCACACAGGTCTGGTGCCTGGCTATCAAAGCATTGCAGAATACCACAAGGATATCGACGCTGTGGTTGTACAGTTCACCAGTACCACTGATTTTGAAGGGTACAACTGGAGTTTATCGGAGATCGCATACAACCGAATTGTGAAAATAGTGAGCAAGTAAGCCTCACACCGCATTTAATCGCCTCATAAATTCACCCTTCAACGCAGGGCTTAGCGGAAGCAATTCAGCGCCGATGCGCACCATGCCATCCGAGACTTCATCTACCTGCAAGAGATTGACGATGTGTGAGCGGTGAACCCGCTGAAAAGCGGTCTCCGGCAATTTATCTTCCAACCGCTTCATGGGCATGGAGAGCAGGTATTCTTTTTGGGTGGTCACAATATGGCAATAGCTTCGGTCGGCGGCTACATGCAGAATATCGGCAAACATCACTTTGACCATCTTGTCGTTGTGGCGGATGAAGATGCGGTCCTCCAGACAAAAACCGTCGTTCTGACTTTCCTTGTCAGGGGCTTCCTCCTCCTGATTTGCCATGCGCTCAATAGCCAGCTCCAGTGTGCGCTTCAACTCCATCTTCCGAAAGGGCTTTTGCAAAAAGGCGAATGGTTGCGCTGCTTTTGCGCGTTCAAAAGTAGCATCATCCGCATTGGCGGTAAGGAAGATCACAGGCAGTTGGTACTTTTCGCGCAAATCATGCGCGAGGGCGATGCCGTCCATGGGTCCTCCCAGTTGGATGTCGAGTAAGGCCAAATCGGGACGGTGATTCTCCAAATGAGCCAGCGCTTCTTCGGCTCCCGGCAGCATGGCAGTGACTTCGTAGCCCAATTCAGACAAAAACATTCCCACTTTGGCAGCGATGATCATCTCATCTTCAACGACCACAATCTTCACCCTCGATTCCATTTACGCTGCTATTTTTGGTTTGAATTCAAAATACACGGCCGTGCCTCGATCGGTTTCTTCGCGAAGCTTCCCGCGAAGTTGCTGCGCCAGTAAAGCCACGAGCTGACCGCCAAACCCGGTTCCCCCGACCGCGGGTTGCCCCTTCCCTACTCCATCATCAATGATGGCCAATCGCAACACATCATCGGGTGTTTTTTCCAGCTTGATCTCAATTTTGCCCTTGCGTCCTTCGGGAAAGGCATACTTGAGTGAATTGGTCAGAATTTCGTTGGCAATAAGGCCCAACGGAACGGCGGTATCAATATCCAGCTCCAGTTGATTCATGGCACATTCGATTTTTACACGGTCGTCGGCACCGAACGTGTCGAGGATATTGCCACTCAAGTTCAGGAAGTAGTCCTTCATTTCCACGGCGCCGAGGTTGGTGCCTTGATAGAGCTTTTGGTGTACGATGCCGATGGAGTGCACTCTGTTTTGCCCTTCGCGCATGGCCTCCTTCACTTTTTCGTCATCCACTTGCGACGATTGCAGCGCGAGCAGGCTCGATACCACTTCCAGATTATTCTTCACACGGTGGTGGATCTCTTTGAGCAGAAGCTCGTTTTCGGCATTTTTGGCTGTGAGCAGCGCATTGGATTTTTTGCGGATGCCGGCATTGCGGTATGCGCTCGCAGCAAACAAAGCCAGAAGCCCCAGCACACCGACGCCCATCCACTGCACGGTGCGTTGCTGTCCGATGGTGGTCTCCTGCAGGGCAATGGTCGCCTCTTTTTTCTCCGTTTCGTATTGGGTGCGCAGCTCGCTCATGGCGGCGTCGCTCTGTTCTGACGCGGTTTGGTCGCGCATTTCGCGGGCCTTTTTCTGATACAAAAGCGCGTTCTTATAGTCGCCAAGGTTTTCGTAAATGGTGCTCACGTGGCCGTAATTTTCGGTGAGACTCATCCACATTTCCCCTTCTTCCTGTCTTTCGACGGTGAGCAGCTGGTATTCGAGAGCCTCTTCATAATTGCCCTGCCGCATGTGTACCTCGCCGAGGTTGGCCGTGGCGGTGTACATCCCTCCGTAGTAGTTGGCCTTTTCGGCGCTTTCGAGCGTGAGCTCGTAGGCCGCAATCGCTTCGGGGTAGCGCTCCAATTTTTTCAAAGCATTGCCGCGGCCATTGCTCATGTCGGCCATTTGGGCATTGCCCATATCCAATTTCTCCACCCACTCGAGAGCTTCATCCCAGTAGCCCAGCGATGCTTCGTAATCGCCCAGACCGATAGCCGCGTACCCCGCATAATAGAGCAGATACGGCATTTCCTCGTCGTACCCGCCCTTTCGGGAAAGGTCGATGGCGCGCAGGGCATACTCCAGTGATTCTTCGGGCTTTTCTTGGTTGTAGAGGTCGCCTGCCACACGGCCCAATGCATTCACAATGCCGGGTTGGTCATCGATTTCTTCCATGATGCGCAAGGCTTTGAGATTCGCGTCCATTCCCAGGTCGTATTCACCACGACGCTGGTGGAGCCACGCTATCTTGAAGAGCGTAGTCGCGCGGCCTTTCTGATCGCCCGCGGCGGTGTACCCTTCGAAAGCTTCTTCGAAAAGGAATTCTGCCGAGTCGAGCTGACCGAGGTTGGCATGTATGCGTCCCTTCATTTCGCTGAATCGGGGTATCCATTTTGCTGCTTCCGTCTGCTTTGCGCTCAAATACCCTTGGCGCGCATAGGGCAAGGCTTCGTCATAATTCCGTACAGAAGCTTGATCCACCAGTTCTTGCAGGAGCTCAAACCTCCTTTCTTCTTCCGGCTCTATCTCCAGAAGGGCTTCCAAACTATCAACGGACGACGGCTGTGCCTGAACGCCTTGGTTAAAAATCAGACAGAGGCAAATGGCGACATTCAATAATCTCATGAGGTTAACAATTGGTTTGGCTGACCTTCCATTCCTGCTTCTACCCTTTCCATAAGGACGGACTCCTTACGTCGTCGGAAAGCGAAACCACCTCCTCGGAAGAAAACCAAACCCAACCTCAAGCGATCGGGGTACTTTCATGACAGGAAAAAAGGCCAACGGGGGTAAATATAGGTTTTTACAGTTGCAATACCCCCATTGGTTTTTTCTCCGATGGAAAAAAAAGGAAATGACGGCAAAGTTGTTTCCAGCCGAATTAAGTATAAACTTTCAATACCGATAACCATGTTAAAACAACCAACCAAAACAGGAACCGTGCAAATGACCAAAACTCTAATTATCCTTTCTTTTGCGCTGCTCAGCACGGTGGGCTTTGCGCAAAAGGATGTAAAATATCCTGAAGAAGATGATTACAAAGAACTTTATTCCGAGCTGAAGGCTTCGCACTTTGAAGACTACGGTGCCGATGCTGAAGTGAAATTTTTAAACAATGAAACTGAACCCGATAATGTACAGGAAAACATAGCCACCATTGATGAGCTCTATCAGGCTTTCGCCAAAGGAGACATTCCCGGGGCTCTGGCCAATATGGACCCAAGCATCGAGTGGAACGAAGCGGAAAGCTTTCCCTATGCCGACGGCAATCCCTACGTCGGACCTCAAGCCATCGTTGAAGGCGTCTTTGCACGTATCGGTGCGGAATGGGAATATTGGAATCTTGTGGACATAGAGCTCCACGAAATGTCTGACGACAAAGTACTGGCCACCCTTCGCTACCAAGCCAAGTACAAAAAGAACGGCGCGGTGATCGATGCGCAAACGGCGCATTTCTGGACTTTGAAAGATGGAAAAATCATCCGCTTTCAGCAGTTTACCGATACCGATCAGGTGGTGCGTGCGGTGAGCCAATAACACTTTCACTTATATGGGTGACCCTTGTCGGCACCCATTTTTATTTTGAACGGGTCTTTTGCGCCCATTTTTCACGGATCGCGCCCGTTTATCGTCAGTCGCCACGCCAAGTTTCGTGCGGGACGGATGCTTCGGCATTTTCTAACCCGAACTGTAGCATAAGGCATTCAAGTCCCGGACGCACAAGATTGATCTGTCAATTCCTTCCAATCCTTCTTTTATCCCATTGGGAAAAGGAAATGCCCCTTTTGGAAAAATAGTGAGCAGAAAGTCAAGGTGATTTCGATACATTTACAAACACATGAATATCAGTCGCTCATGTCCATTGCCCGACTGTGATTTTTTAAAACGCCTGACCAACCAATTACCAAAGCAAAATGACAACCGCACCACCTCAATCCGCCATCCACCCCACCCTCCATCAATCCAGAATTAACGCTCTGGACGTGATCAGAGGAATAGCGCTCTTGGGCATCCTCCTCATGAATATCAATGGAATGGGATTGCCATTTTCGTACGAAGACCCCAGCGTACTTGGCCATACCGAGGGGCTGAACTATGCGGTTTGGTTTGCCAATGAACTATTTTTTGAAGGCACCATGCGGGGCTTGTTTACCATTCTTTTTGGCGCAGGAGTCATTTTACTCACCTCGAGACTGATTGGCAAAGGCGCGGGAATTTCCACTGCCGACGTTTATTACCGCCGCATCGTTTGGCTTCTCTTGTTTGGTTTGGTCAATTCATGGGTTTTCCTGTGGGAAGGTGACATACTCTATGCCTACGCGCTATTCGGGTTCTTCCTCTTCCCTTTTAGAAACCTGAGGGTTCGAAACCTGTTGACGATTGCCGGTATTTTGATCAGCATCGGGGTGGTGTTAACAATTGCAGATTATCACTACACCAAGGAGGTCAAGGAGAAAGCTGATCAAGCTGCGGCCCTAAAGGCCAGCGGTGTAGCACTTGATGACAGTGCCGAGCAGGCTATGGCCGAATGGGATGATCTTGCCCACAAAAAGACTCCCGAAGAAATACAGGAAGAAATAGCAGGTATGCATGGTGGTTATCTTGAAATTCTTGAGACTAAATCGAGCCATATTCAATGGATGCAAACCTGGTTTCAATACCGCTACGGTCCCTGGGATATCTTGAGCTTTATGTTTTTGGGAATGGCTTTTTTTAAATTGAGAATTCTACACGGTGAACGAACGGTAAAATTCTATGCGCTGATGGCACTGATCGGCTACGCCGTTGGTTTGAGCGTGAATTATTATGAAGTTCAATTGATCACCGAAAGCAACTTTGCCCCGCTCAAAATGGTTGAAGCCAAGCAAACCTACGACATCGGTCGGTTCTTCGTCACCATGGGTCACATCGGCCTCTTTATGCTTTTTATTAAATCGGGAATCATCGGTTTTCTGCAAAGGAGCTTGGCAGCCGTTGGCCGAATGGCGCTTTCGAATTACCTCATGCACAGCATCATCACATCCATCATTTTTCTCGGTTTCGGACTGTACGGACAGCTGGAACGCTATGAATTGTACTACGTGGTATTTGGCATTTGGATTTTTCAGCTCATCACCAGCCCCATCTGGCTCAGGCATTTTCAGTTTGGCCCATTTGAGTGGTTGTGGCGCTCGCTCACCTATGGAAAAAAGCAGGCCTTCAAAGTGCCGGGAAAATCAATTGTCATGGAGGATCAGGTGAAGGTGGAAGTGGTAAAACCCTCCTTGTAGCGGTGTGAAGTACCTGCCTACCAAGCAGACAGGCAAAGTATTATGGGTAAAGTAGAAAATTGAAAAGGATGATCAAGAGCGCTACACGCTATATTTGAGAGCAGAGTCTCTGAATTGCGCCCCAATGGAGTATTAATGCATCACCGTAGTGGGAGTGTCGGATATACGGATGTTATGCACAATCATCATAATTACTTTGTATCGGTTAATTAATCTAAATATGAACAAAAACCATCAACCTTCATTCCTTGGATACTTGCATAGTTTCAGGGGGTTTGCGATTATAAATATTGTTTTCATTCATGCCTTTGCATATGCTTTATTTCTAGCCAATGACAATAGTCTTGACCCAAAAGACCCTATTGGCATGGCCAATGGACTTCTTTTTCATAACAGCACGATTTATTTTGCCGTGATCTCGGGTATACTTTTCTCCGTAGTACTAAAAAGTAAAGGGTATAAAAGGTTTTTTAGCAGCAAGTTTAAAAATGTGTTGTTGCCCTATCTGTTTTTAACCCTGTTGTTTTCCATCTTCAACCCTGTATTCATCCCGCCTATCCTCAAACCTTTTCAACTGCAGCCCGATTTTGGCGCATATCTAAGTGCAGCATTTTACAATTTCATATTCGGTACTGCGCAGTTTACTTTCTGGTATATACCCGTTTTATTGTTTTTATATGTGGTCACACCTCTTTTAGATTATGTGATGAATATCAAAAAATGGGGAATACTATTTACGGTGGTCATTATGGCATTGCCGCTAGCCATTTCAAGGGTTCAGGTTACAGATATGGAAGAAAATCATTTCTATTTATCCACCATGATCTATTTCATGGGTGCCTATGCGGCAGGTATTTATTTCGGTACCAATCCGGAACAGCGGTTTTCATGGGTGAAGAAAAAGATGTGGCTCTTTGTATCGATTGCATTGCTCTCCTCGATAGCCATCGCGTACTTTACATTTGCCGAGATCAATAAGTTTGGAGGATGGTCTTTAATGACTTCATTATATTACCTCCAGAAAATGTGTTTGTCATTAATAATCATTGTCCTGTTCAAAAATATAAGCGACCGTCAGCCGCGTTGGTTAAACCCCGTAGCCACCTATGCATTTGTTATCTATTTTCTACACGTCTTTTTCATAGATCTGCTTATGGAGCCGCTAATGCCTTTATTAACCATGCATGAAATAGCTCCACTCAATATGTTCCTAGCGGCACTGCTATTTTTAGTCTTGTCTGCTGCTTTGAGTATGCTAATTGGCAAGCTATTTAGAAAGCTGTTTGGTAAATCCTCAAAGATGCTGGTGGGTGTCTAGAGGAATTGGAATAGGCCGGGCTAAAAGCATTGGAGCAGGTTGTAAAAATCTAGGCTGCCTGCCCGTCATGCAGGGAGCCTCGCCGGTGCTGGATGAATCATTATTGAACAGGTCTTTACACAAGCCAATAGCAGGGGGCAAGAAAGATCGAAGAACAAGTCCACAGCCATGTTTAGCAGACTTTAAGTACAGACACTCATTAATACAGACACATGAAAAAAGTCATGACACAAAAAAAACGCACTTGGAAATTTTGGACAGGTAGAACCCTTCTTGTATTATTAATACTTGGAGGTCTGTGGTTAACCAATCTTATTTGGTTTAAACCCTTTAGCATCAATCATTTTTATGAAAAGGTATTCGTAGAACTTGTACTGGATAGTCCTGAATTAACGACACAACTAAGTATTCCTGTAGTTTATGATTGGTCTAAAGACGAACTCAATGATATTTCTGATACCAAACAGTGGGAAGACTTCAATAAAGCAAAAGAAGACTATGAAACCCTGTTGAGCTATAATTATGAGAATCAGACAGCGGAAAATCAACTGAACACTGATATTTTAGGCTACTTTATGAAAATGAATACGGTAGAAGCTGAGCCTTTCTTCTACCATGGCTATCCGGTTAATCAAATGTTTGGCGTACAAAGTAGTTTGCCTAGCATGATGGAAAGTGCTCATAAGCTCAGAGACGAAAGTGATATTGAAGCCTACATCTCGCGCTTATCGAAATATGACACGAAATTTTCGCAGCTCTTGGAAAACCTTAGGATTCAGGAGTCAAAAGGCATTGTGCCTCCGAGGTTCATTAATAACATCGTATTGGAGGAAATGAAGGGATTTGTTGGATTGCAAAGCGATACCTTGGGTAATCTATCAGACTCAACCTCTGCGGTAACCTCAAATATTCTTTATACTAATTTCGAAACGAAAGTAGCAGGAATAGAAGACCTTGCAGAAGACCAAAAAACAGCTTACAAAAAGCAAGTAGCTGAAGTGATTGAAAACACCGTATTTCCCGCCTATCACAGTCTTATAGATTATTTTGAAAGTCTCAATGTAAACGCAACCAATGATGCCGGTGCTTGGAAACATCCTAACGGTGACGCATACTATCGGTATATGCTAAAGAAGTCTACCACTTTAGACCTGAGTCCGGAAGAAGTATACGCCATTGGACTTTCGGAGGTCGCAAGGATAAAAGAAGAAATGAATACAATCCTTGAGGCAGAAGGCTATGCCGATTCCACCAAAACCATCGGTGAAATAATACAAGATCTGAATACCGAAGAGCGATTTATGTATCCCAACACTGACGAAGGTCGAAAAATGGTC
>DATFKV010000299.1:0-3996 GCA_035268465.1 Cryomorphaceae bacterium
ACCGTATCGGCTATAGACCCGATGGGCGCATCGCGAGCCGTGACATAATAGCGAATACTGTTTTGATCGGCCCCGGCACCTACATCATTGTATGACAAATCGGGAAAGCTAATGGAAGTCAGCGGTCCGACAAAACCCAATCCCTGGTCTCTGAATATGTCGTAAACTGTAGCAGAGGTGGCCGCGTCGTATTCCCAAGAAAGTAGTACCTCCCCATTTGGACCGACATCAGCACACAGTGCGGCAGGCTGACCTGTTTGCGCAAATACCCGAACGGGTAACAGGCACATCAAAAACAGTAAATATGTCAGGAACCTCAACCTCATCACGCAAATATACATCGTTTAAGCAACGGCATAAGTCATTCATTATTTTGACGTTGAAACGCTTTAATCGTTGTCGGTAAAACTATCTCCCACGATCGCAACGGTAAACTTATCAGGGTCAAAGTATTTTTGGGCAACCTTTAGTATATCTTCCGCCGAAACCGTGTAAATCTTTTTCAGGAATTCAGGGTAATACGATTCGGGAAGCTCGTGTATCAACATTGTTTTGAGTAGAGAAGCTCGATTAAATGTTCCATCAAAATTTCTCAACAAGCTGCCCGCCGTATAGTTCTTCACCAAATCCATTTCTTCGGTGGTCACGGCCTCCATGCGGAGCTGATTCACTTCGTGCAGTATTTCCTTAAGCGTTGGGGAGGTATGTTCGGTTCCCACTTGGGTGGAAATGACCACGTAAGCCAAATCTTTCAATTGGTTGATACTTGAACCGATTCCGTAAGTGTATCCTTTTTCTTCTCGGATATTTTGCATGAGCCTGGACCCAAAGTAGCCGCCCAAAATGGTATTGGCAATGTAAAAAGCGGGATAATCCTCGTGATGCCGACTGATGCCCGGGAACCCGACGCGGATCGCACTTTGAAGTGCACCTTCTTTCTTCACAAAATTCGTTTTGCGTGCAGGATTAAAGTCACCGATTGGCTGCGTATGAACAAGGGAATTATTGGCTTTCAGGTTTTGCTTCAAAAGCAGTAAAGCCTCTGAGACACTGGCACCACTTATGAATATCTTGGCCACATTCAATCGGTATTTTTCTGCATGAAAGGCTTTTAAGTCATCCAAACCGATTTTATCGAAATCATCGGGCGAATAGCGCTCGGCATATTTGGACTCGCCAAAAAACTGCTTGCTGAATGCCAATCTGCAGATAATCTCTACTCTCTCCAAGTTTACTTTCAGCTGCGCCTTCGTCCTGCGCTTATAGCTTTCAAACTCCTTTTCGGGAAAATTCGGTGATTGGATCACGGCGGTCAAAAGCGGAACCATATGTATCAGATGGGCCTTAAGACACACCAATGTGATTGACGCCATATCTTTTCCTACTCCCGCTTGAATTTTCGCACCATAGAAGTCCTTGATCTCGCTGATTTCATGCGAAGAAAAATCTCCCGCCCCTTCGGTAAGCATTGAGGAAGTGGATGTTGCCAGCAATGGCAGGGATTCTTCCCCCGTACCCGCAGGAAAGACCAATTCGATCTTCGTCAGCTCTTCCGTCTCATCTTCCACCACAAAAACCGGAGCTCCGTGAATGTGGTCGAACGGCTTTTGAGAAGGGATGGAGAGTTCCCGTACTTTCTCTATTCGGGGTGCTATTGTTCTATCCATTTTGGCGCTCATATCTCAATTCTTTTATCCCTCTTTTCCTTAATTGCTTGGCCATCAACTGCACATCTTCTGCGGAGACCTTCTGGTAGCCTTCTTGGAAGTGGTTTATCGCAGAGACATCGCCGAGCATTTCGTAGTAACTCAAATTCATGGCTTTAGACAGCGCACCCGTTTCGGAAAGTGCCTTTTGGGCCAAGACCTTATTCTTGACTTTGGTGAGCTCGCGTTGCGTGGGTGGCTCATCGGCCAAATTTTTTAATTCCAAGAGTATGGCTTCGCGAGCCTCTTGATGTTCTACGCCTTCACTGAGCATTCCCGAAACAACGAAAAGGCCTTGATCGATACTGCCGGTGATGAATGCCGATACTTGGGTAAAAATCTCCCTTTCGGTAACCAACTTGTAATACAATCGAGAAGATTTTCCATTTCCCAAGACATCGCTTAAAAGATCAAATTTGTAATAATCTTCATCCTTGCGATCGCTCATGAGCCAAGCCATGTGGAGAGCCCTCTGGGGAACATCTCTTTTCAAAATTTCGCATTCATTTTTACTATCGATAACCTCGCCGGGGTAATTTGAGGCAGATCCATTTCCGGAAGGAATATCCCCGTACCATCGGTTTACCCGATCGAGAATAATGTCGGGATCAAGATCTCCGGCGATTGTCAATATGGCATTGGAGGGTGAGTAGTACCGGCTATAGAACCGCTTTACATCCTCCATGGTAGCCTCTTCGATGTGGGCTATGCTTTTCCCGATCGTGGCCCATTGGTAGGGATGAACTTTATAGGCCATGGGTCGCAATGACAACCACAAATCACCGTAGGGCTGATTGAGATAGCGCTGGGTGAATTCTTCAATCACCACTTTTCGCTGTACCTCCAAGCCTTCCGGAGAAAATCCCAAATCCAACATCCGATCGGACTCAAGCCACAGCGCCGTGTCCAAGTTTTCTTTGGGCAGGGTCACATAGTAATTGGTGAAATCGTTATTTGTGAAGGCATTGTTCTGCCCGCCTGCCCGCTGGAGTGGACCATCAAAATCGGCTATGTTCTTGCTTCCGCTAAACATTAAATGCTCGAAAAGATGAGCAAAACCCGTTTTATCGGGACTTTCGTCACGAGCGCCTACTTTATACAATGTATTCACCGATACGATCGGTGTGTTTTTGTCTTTATGCACAATCAAAGTCAGGCCATTGTCCAACACAAACTTTTCAAATTCTATCATACGCTCATTGATCTTGAGTACATCAGCTTTCTGGTTTCTTCGTATTCCATGATAATTTCTTTCACTATTTCGGCTACCGGTTTAATCTCTTGGATACATGCAGAGACTTGGCCTATTTCCAACTCCCCATTGATCATATCTCCCTCAAACATTCCCTTTTTTGCTCTGCCACGCCCCAAAAGTTCTTTCAGTTCTTTTGCCAAAGCCCCTCGTCCATAAGCTTCACTTATCGCCGTATAAAAACCGTTTTTGATCAGTCTCACGGGTGCCAGTTCTTTTAAGGTAAGAACCGTATCGCCTTCGTTCGCATCGATCACCTTCTGTTTAAACAACGGGTGTGCAGAACTCTCATCAGAAGCTACAAATCTGCTGCCAATCTGCACCCCGTCAGCGCCGAGGGCCATAGCTGCATACATAGACTTTCCTGAAGAAATACCACCTGCCGCCACAACGGGTATGTCGATTGCCCGGCACACTTGAGGAATCAAGCAGAGTGTGGTGGTTTCCTCGCGACCATTGTGACCTCCTGCTTCAAATCCTTCGGCAATGACCGCATCCACTCCCGCATCTTGCGCCTTCAAGGCAAATTTTGAACTACTCACAACATGGATCACCGTGACGCCTTCTTTCTTTAAAAGCTCGGTATACTTCGCGGGATTTCCCGCTGAGGTAATCACTGTTTTCACTCGATTGGAAAGAATCACCTCGAAATGCCTTTCAATTTCAGGATACAACAATGGCACATTTACCGCAAATGGTTTTTCGGTGGCGACTTTACATTTCACAATGTGTTCATTGAGGATCTCGGGGTACATCGACCCGGAGCCTATTACCCCTAATAATCCTGCATTGGCGGAAGCCGAGGCCAGTTCCCATCCGCTGCACCACACCATTCCCGCTTGAATAATCGGGTGTTGAATACCCAGTAATTTTGAAATTCTCATTGTTTTGAATCGTAGCTCTGCGAAGAACGTAAAAATTCGCTGAGATAAATGGACTTTAGGTCTATCGCAAAAGTGGATTTGAAAACTACTTTGTATTGTGTCCATTCTTCTATCTTTGCGCTTATGCTCAATCCCCGCATATTGATTTTATTCA
>DATFKV010000300.1:0-5338 GCA_035268465.1 Cryomorphaceae bacterium
ATAGTATGTTCAGGACGATGTAGAAATGATCTTGTATTGAACTCTATGATGATCGGGCCACTCTTATCTTTTGAGAGCTCCGTTTCCAAAAGAAAGAAGATGACGTCGAAATTGCATTTTTCCATTGAGTAGTTGAACACATTTTCTCCTAAAGAGTCGGGAATAAAAGATGATCGCCCTTTTGAGCTACCGAACACGGGAATCTCATCAGGGGAGGTTTCTCCCAGCAAACGTTCTATTTTGTAAGAGTTCGAAATATCCGTTCTCAAGGGGAGGACGAAATGTTGAAATACTTGGTCGATTGCCAAAGCAACGAGGACAGCAATCACCAATGGAATAATGAATAGTCTCAATCCTTTTTTTGATCCGAATGGTGTCATATCGTATTAGAATTGGAAATAGACAAATTGATTTTTCAAATCCTGACCTAGGAAGATAATTAAAAACAACATCGTGACAATATAGAGCCAGTTGTATTTAAACTTCAGCTTTTGATTGAAAAGCACCGTTCCCCAAAGAAGGAAGCTAACCAAAGCTGCCATAAGAAACTCGAATTTATAAAGCGACAGTTGTTCTGAAATGCTCAAACTGAAATCTGTGAAGATTTTATAGTAGATGTCCAGTGCCATGTGAATATCCACGGATCTGAATAAGCCTGCCTCGAGAAGCAATAAGTTAAGGTTGAAATACTTCTGAAGCGTTAGGGTTATTTTGTTACTTCTTATGGCCTTGCCAAAAGGAGTCCTTCGCAAGCTTCGCTGAATAAGGAGTATACCACCATTAACAAATCCAAATATGATAAATGTCCAATTCGCTCCGTGCCAAAATCCGATGAGGACCATGATGAAAAGTGACCAAAGCATCAGGGCACTCTTTGATCTGTTTAATTTAGACAGTGGGATATACACATAATCTCTGATCCAGCTTGTCAATGAAATGTGCCATTTGCTCCAATATTCGCTATGATTTTCTGTCCATAACGGCTTCTTAAAGTTTTCCATGAGTCTCACACCCATCAGTCGAGCAGAACCCATTGCTATATCCGTATAACCCGAAAAATCGGCAAACAATTGAATTGGAAAGAGGAATGTGGCCCAATATAACTGAGATCCTGTGCTTCCGTCAACATTTGCATATACTAAATCGATGTATTGAGATATGGTGTCGGCTACGACGACCTTTTTAAAGAAGCCTAAGAGTATTTTATTTACCGCGTAGCGAATATCATCAGGAGTGACTTTTGGCTCTCTTTTTAGTTGTGGGAGCAGTCTGCTGGATCTTTCAATAGGTCCTGCAACCAACTGAGGGAAATAGGAGACATAAAGCGCAAAATAGCCTAAGTGAGTTTCGGGCTCCGTCTTTCCTTGATAGACGTCAATTGTATAACTCAGAGTCTGAAAAGTATAAAACGAAATACCAACAGGCAGGAGTATATCGTAATACTCGAAGTCGGCAAAAATATTGAATTGAGAAAGTAGAACAGCGGTGTTCTCCGTGAAGAAATTGAAGTATTTAAAATAGAACAGAAACCCAAGATTGACGAATAAGCTGAGCAGTAAAAACCACCTCTTTTTCTTTTTATCAGGAGTTTTAGCGATCTGGATTCCCGCATAGAAATCCACCATGGTTGAGATGACAATGAGGAATATGTATTGCCACTTCCAACACATGTAGAAGTAGTAACTGGCTGCCAACAGCAGAACCCATCGAAACCGATGTGGGATCAGGTAGAATGCGACAACCACAAGGGGCAGGAAAATAAGATAGTCAAGTGAATTAAAAAGCATTTTCTCCTCTCTTTAGTGCTTGTATTCTTTTTTCTTGATTAGCGAATTGATCACCTCATCGTGATCCCTTAGCAGCTTTTTCCAAGTGTAGTTTTTGGCCATTGCGCGCGAATGATCTCTCAAACTTTCCCAAGCAGATTTCGATTCCATCAGTTTAGTGAGGGCCGCTACTTGCTCTTTCTCTGATTGGGTGCAAAATAAGTCCCGGCCTGATACCACATCCAATCCCTCTGTTCCGATAGGAGTAGTCACAATGGGTATACCGCGATACATGGCATTGAGAAGCTTCACTTTTATGCCACTGCCAAACCGCAATGGGATGACAAAAGCTCGCGCCTTCTTGAAATATGGTTCCAGATCCTCTACAAAACCGGTCAGTTCCACACTATCTATATTCTTCGCTCTGGAAACCAGCCTTTGGTCGGGATTTTTTCCAACGATGTAAAACCGAATATCGGGATGTAGCTTTAGAACAGCCGGATAGACTTTGTCCAAGAACCATATGAGGCCGTCAATATTTGCCTCCCAGGTCAATGTTCCCACAAAGAGCAATGCTTTTTCCGTTTGATCAAATTCTAAGTCAGCTCGCTGAAGTAAAAAATCTTCTCCCAGATGGTATGTTGGTTTTAGCTTACTGCGATCCACACCTATGCCCGCAAGTTCCTCAATGTCATTAGGCGCGGCAAGAACCACCGAAGCATCGTTGGCATACATCTTTTCTGCCTTCTTTATTCTGGAGGCTTCCAATTGGATGAGCGCCTTTTTCAGAGGGTTTTTTTCTATTTCTGCCAATCTTTCCCACATCACAAATTCCGCGTTGTGCTCGTGCAGAATCACCGGTTTGTCATATGATTTAGGGACATATTGTCCCATTTCATAATGATCCACGAAAATCAAATCGCACCGGGGTGCCCATTGTTTGATCTGGTCACTAAGTTGCTTATTGTAATTTCTATATACATTCAGCGACGGTGCGGTAAAGTAGCTTCGCAGCAAATTAAGAGGTGTTCTCTTTCTGTCGAAGGGAACGGCAAAAACATCCACCTCAGGCACTTGCTTTCGGAATTCTTCAAGATGTTTCTCCTCACCTTCTTTCAGAGCACATGCCAGCATCAATTCATTGGAAGACCAGTGCTTAACCAAATTCCATGTTTTGATGACACCGCCGCTAACGGGAGGATAAGGTAGTTGAGTAGTCAGAAAAAGGATCTTCATCTTCCGAGCGAGTAGCTGTTTAGACTTTGGCAAATATTATTCTGATTCGCTCTTTAAAACTCAGTTTCTTGTTCTTCTGATATGGATTACGACGAAGGTTGAGGGACGTTTTTGGACTGAACGTACCTGTAACAACGCAATTTAGCTCTTTCAGAGAACCATTTTTGTAGAGTTCTTTTAGATCCAGAATATCCTGAACGTCTGTTTGATTCCGCTTGGTTATTATGATGGGCATATCAGTAGCATTTAAAATGGCCAATGATCGAGCATCATTACTAATGGGTGCTGTGTCGACGATAACGCGATCGTAAGCAGAGCTCAAGCTGCGCAATAGCTCAGAAAAAGACTGAACTTCCACATTATTGAAGATCACCTTGCCCAAGCTCAAAACATCAATATTTTCGTTGGAGGTATTCTTTATTGCACTATTTATCTCGTTTATGTCAAAAGAATTGAGCTCATCATGTCCACCGGCAATTCTGAACAACTTCGCAACCGACGGATGGCGCCTGTTGGCATCGATAACGATGACTTTGTATCCCGCTTGAGCGAACTGAACGGCGAGCATACTCGAAGTAAATGATTTTCCCTCTCCTCTTTTGTAGGAACTGATCCCCAAGCTGGACGCATTGGGCTTTTTTATACCGATATTGTATATCAATCCATTGGTTTGATTGGCCAATGTTGAGAGAGGGTAATCTTCCAATTCTCCGGGACGACGAATATTGGTGTAATAGATTTCTGAGAGCAAACTAGCTTGTGGTAAGTGTCTCCTGATATCGTCTCCCGAATCAATGCCACTATTGAAAATCCACATAAATATCAAAATACCAACTCCGGTTATCAAGCCAAGCAACACTGCCGCAGTTATGGTTAGTGGACCCCATGGAATAATGGGTTTAGCCGTCGTGAGGTGTGCCGGCTCAATAATTCGAAAATCTGAAGTGGTAGAAACCAGACTCAACTCTACATTAGACTTCTTTTCCATCAAAGAGGTATATAATGTCTCATTGATTCGAAAACGTCTTTCCAATTTGAGAAGCTCACTTTGTTCTTTGGGAAATTCTTTAGAGCTCGCGTCTATTTCGCGAATGCGCTTCTCTATGTCGCCGAGCTTCATTAGATTACTAGACTTAAATCCTTCGACAGAGCGAAGAATAGTAGCTCGTTTTCCTTCAATTGCGTTCTTAACTTGGCCGTAGGCTGGGTTGTCCTGAGCTCCTTGTGCTTCCAGAGATTTTAAGTCTTGTTGAAGATCTACCAGTTCTTGCGTCAATCGAATCAAAAGACCATCGGTTATACCAAATGCCTCCGGCGAAATGAGCGTAGAATAGTCGTCGTTTGTGCGCAGAGTTTCTTCCAAGTAACTGAAATACTTATTTCTCACCACCAACTCGATTTTCTCGTCCTGTAGCTGCGCACTCTGATTGAGCAGAAGAGCTCCTTCAGCGTCAATACTGGTAATGGCATTCTCGGATTTGAAATACTTTAAAGAGTCTTCACTGTCCTCAAGAAGGCTTGACGTATTTTCGATCTCTTTCTCCAAAAAATCCAAAGCCATTCGTAGCGTGCGAGTCTTAATATCCAGGTGATTGGCTATAAATGCATCACCCAGGGTAGAAAGGAACTCCAGTTGTCGAGGTGCTGAAACACCTGAAAGGGTGGCAGTGAATACCGTTGATTCGATGTCCTGATCTACTACCTTAAGTTTAGAAATCATCTCCGCCACTTGGGTAGTCAAATCCATTAAAACAAATCCGAATTCATCTTCAAAAAGCTTGTTTTTCAAGGTTATGTTTGGATTCATCAGGGTATCTTGAGGAATCAGTCTGAATTTCATTTGACCAAGGGTTACCCACTCTCCAAATTGAAACTCACCTTCATAATAATACTCCCCGTCACCTTCCAAATACTCTCCTTCTCCTTCAATAGTATATTTATTTAAATCGGTGAAGTTGACGTAAAATGGATATTCATAAGGAGTTTCAAAACGCTCGAAACTCATGTAGGTCGAATCCAATTCCAGCTTGAATGGAGAAGAATCGTAAACCTCTCGATTGAGAAGGCCTGATTTGATATACTTCACCATCCCGCTACGCTTCAGTGCCTCAGCAACCAGAGGATAACTGGCGAAAACAATTCTTTGGTTGTTGAAGTAATAAGCTTCTGCATTTTTAAATACGGGCTCACCCGTCACCAAAATGCTCGGGTCATCTTGTCCTTTAGGTTCTTCGGTTAGAACGGTCGTTTTGGCAGTATAATAAGGAGGATATGAAATTTGGAATATTACACCAATGGCAAGCCAAAAAACAAGCGATGCAGCGATGATTGGCCAA
>DATFKV010000301.1:0-2499 GCA_035268465.1 Cryomorphaceae bacterium
CTTTGTTTTTTCCCTTTTGCTTCTCATGCAAACGGCATTTTCTCAGACAAATAAGAAAGAGGTCGATCTTACCACCGCCGTGATGCAGCAATACAGAAGCCTCGCGCCAAAGACGATTTCCGGCTTTCACTGGCTTCCCAATCAGCAGTTCGTGCACACCGGTGAAAACAAAGATTTGCTCGTGAGAAATATGGATGGCGATACGCTGCATCACCTTCAACTCAGCGCCATTAACGAAGAGCTCAGTGAGTCCAACAGCGACACACTCCGAGGATTTAGGATTACAGAAGTTTACGAAGGCAAAATTTTCCTTCGCGGAAACATGAAGTTTTTCTCTGTAAATCCCGATGGATCGGAATTGCAGCAAGTATTGACCTATCCTGAAAATGCGGAAAATATCACATTTAACCCTTCTTCATCTTCCGTTTCCTATACGGTTGGTCCGAATGTTTATTACAAAAGCTCAAACTCTCCCGAAAGACAAGTGACAAATCACACGGCAGAATCAGAAGTCTCTGCGGGTATTGCCATCCATCGCTCAGAATTTGGTATCCGAAACGGGCTCTTTTGGTCGGAAGACGGAGAGATGGTTGGCTTCTACGAGATGGATGAATCTGAAGTGACGGATTATCCACTGGCAGATTACACCACCATTCCGGGCGAGAGTCGACCCCTGAAATACCCTATGGCCGGGCAGACCAGTCATACAGCTAGAGTGGGTATTTATGATGCCGGTCGAGATACCACGTATTACCTTCAAACTACCGGCCCGAGGGATCAGTATTACACCAATTTCACCTTCTCACCCGATGGGAAGAAGGCGTATATCGCCATAGTGAATCGAGGGCAAGACAAGATGCAATTAAACGAGTACAACTCGACAACAGGGGCATTTGTGAAAACGTTGTTCACCGAAGAAAATGAAGCTTATGTTGAACCCGAGCGCGCACCGATATTTTTGAAGGACGGCCGTTTTCTTTGGTTCAGCGAGCGCGACGGTTTTGATCACCTCTACCTTTATGAGAAAGAGGGCACTTTAGTAAGACAAATCACTTCGGGTGATTTTGACGTGCTCGATTATCACGGACAAGTGGAAGGGAGTATTTTGGTAGAAGTGGTCCAGGGCTTGATGAGCGAGGCATTGGCCATGGCTGATTTAAATAGCGGAAAACTCAAAAAGATTACAAAGGATGAGTCTTCCTTTTCGGTTTCATTTGACCGGGAATCGAAGCTCTTTTTGGTTCGTGAAAAATCGATGACTGTAGCCAATGACGTCTACCTCATGAATTCCAAGGGTAAAAAAGTGCTCAACCTTGTCGAAGCGGAAGACCCGCTGACGGAATACCAAATGGGAGATATTGAACTGCCCGTCTTAGAGGCTACCGATGGGACCAAACTTCAAGGGCGACTGATCAAACCATACGACTTCGACCCTGATACGTCCTATCCCGTGATAGTTTATGTCTACGGCGGGCCGCACGCACAGTTGATCCGAAACAACCGCACGGCCGGAGCACCACTTTGGATGTTTCACGCCGCCAATCGGGGTTATGTCGTTTTCACTGTTGATGGCCGCGGCTCAGGACATCGAGGACTCGAATTTGAGCAAGCAACTTTCAGAAACTTAGGAGATGTAGAGATGGAAGACCAGCTAGCGGGGGTGGACTACTTAAAAACCCTCGCTTATGTAGATTCAACCCAAATGGCCATTCACGGATGGAGTTTCGGTGGTTACATGACCACATCGATGATGTTGCGCCAGCCCGGAATATTTGATGTCGGTGTCGCCGGCGGACCCGTGACTGATTGGAGCCTCTACGAAATCATGTACACAGAGCGCTACATGGATACGCCCGAAGAGAATCCCGAAGGATTCGAAAAAGCAAAGCTGAACAAATACGTCGAAAACTTAGAAGGCGATTTATTGCTTATCCACGGATTGGATGATGACGTGGTGGTGCCCCAGCATTCATTCTCTCTGCTCGAGTCGTTTGTCGATGCGGGCGTTCAAGTTGATTTTTTCGTTTATCCGGGCCATCCGCACAATGTGCGCGGAAAGGATCGCATCCACTTGATGACGAAAGTTTTGGACTACATTGATTTGCACTTGGACTAGTATGCAGGCGGATTTAATTACCGAGGCAACGAAAAAACTCAAAGAAAACTTGGGTGAACCTCTGGATGAAAAGGGGAGGAGCTTTTTTATCGATAGGAGCGGTGGACGCAGGTTGGTCTTGACCGATATCCACGGGAGTTTCCAAACGTTTGTCAAGCTTTTGCGAAAGCTAAAATTGCAAAAGGAGGATCAACTCTTCATTCTCGGAGACATGATCAATCGCGCTCCCTATTCCATTTATGTAATTGAGAAAATTGCTGAGCTGATCGTGGAGGGCTATTCCGTTTTCCCCTTGCGGGGAAATCACGAGCAGCTTTTCTTGGACTTCGCCAAAACTGATCAATATAAGTTGATTTCACTGACTGAGCGACAATATTCGAGTC
>DATFKV010000302.1:0-4396 GCA_035268465.1 Cryomorphaceae bacterium
TGTTGGTACTCTGTTGAATGTTTTTTCATTTGCAATCCGAAATAAAAATGCGAAGACCTTAAGTCTTGAATTAGTTTTGTTTAGATGGCTGCAAGTCCCCACTTATTCGTAATGAAAGCGGTATATGTTTCATTGTAGGTAAAAAAGTACGTGTAAGCATATTAGCGCGATTGATGATTGGTGCAGCAAATGTAAAAGGATTTCCTTATCAATGCATTTAAGCCTCTATCACTTTAGCGCTATTTTTACTATCTATTGTCCGTCAGATAGAACTGCTTTACCTTTCTTCGGATTAACTCAATATATTTGGCACCCTTCAACGGCATTAAAGAACATGGAATTCTCCGCTCAATCTCTTATTGTAGCCTGCTCAATCTTGTTCTTGATCATTGTGCTTTACCGCGAACTAATAAGACCTGGTATTGCCTTCATGATCGTTACGGTTGTGTTATTAATGTTCGGTGTCATCTCCCCCAAGGAGGCGTTGAGCGGCTTTGCTAACGAGCAATTAGCCGTAATCGTTATGCTCATGGTAGTGAGCAATACCATGCGCAAGACAAACCTTTTGGATCGAGCTTTTCAGAAGTTTTTCAAACCAACGGATGGTCGAGGCCAGTTCATGATGAAAATGACGGGCAGCGTGGGCATAGCTTCAGCACTGCTCAATAATACACCACTCGTGGCTCTGATGATGCCCTATGTTTATTCTTGGTCCGAGCAGAAAAAATTAGCAGCCTCCCAATTTCTTATCCCGCTTTCATATGCTTCCATTCTCGGAGGTTGTGTGACACTGATAGGTACTTCCACAAACCTTATAGTAAATGGGTTGGCCATAGAGTATGGCGAAGAAAGCATGGGGATTTTTGATTTTGCCATTCTCGGAGTTCCGGCTTTGCTAATCGGCGGATTCTACCTTTTTGCTTTTTCTAAAATCCTTCTTCCGAATAATCGTTCTGCAATCGAAGAAACCGCATCGCGAGAGTACTTTGTCGAAACGCACGTTCAGCCGGGCAGTAGTTTAATAGGAAAGTCAATTAAAGATGCTTCTTTGAGAAGTCTAAAGGGGCTTTTCTTAGTAGAAATACGTCGAAAGAAAACGAATATCACTCCTGTGCCTCCTGATATGGTGCTCGAAAAAGGAGATAAACTATTCTTCGCGGGAGATCCGGCGGGGATAGCTGAACTCACAACACCATCTTTGGGACTCTCCTTGCCACAAGATTGCCAATTGCCAAAAGAAAGTCAAGCTCGTGTAATTGAACTGGTCATTGCTCCGCAATCATCTATGATCGGAGAAATCGTAAAAAACACGGATTTCAGAAATCGCTACAATGGCGCCATAATGGGAATCCACCGCGGGGAAGAAAGGCTGAAAGGAAAAATTGGAGATATCGAGCTCAAAGGAGGAGATGTTCTTTTGGTCCTATCGGGAAATGGATTTATTAAGAGGGTAGAGGCAAGTCGAAACTTCTACATCTTGTCGCAAGTCAAAGAGATTCATAACCTCTCGTGGTGGAAAACGCTGGTAATTATTGGTGGGCTCGTATTGGCGATCGTTTTGGCAGCGACGAATCTGGTCCCACTGTTTATTTCGCTGGTTGCCCTGATTACCGTGTGCATTTTGCTAAATCTTTTAAAGACGAAGGAAATAAAAGAGAATGCCGACATGAATCTTATCGTCATAATTGCTTTGGGACTGGCTTTAGGAAAAGCAATGATCAATAGTGGTTTAGCCGATGTGCTGGCCAATAGCGGACTGAATTTATTGAAGCCCTTTGGGGGGTACGGATTAATTGCAGGAATTTTTATTGTTACCAATTTGCTTTCCGCTTTTATGACGAGTAAAGCAGCTGTAGCTATCGTCCTTCCCGTGGCTCTTACGATAGCCCATGATATGGGAATGCCCATTGAGCCTTTCATTCTCGTTGTGGCTTTTGGAGGTGCGGCAAACTTTATTACGCCCATTGGGTATCAAACAAATCTCATGGTGTATACCCCGGGAGGGTACACATTCAACGATTATTTTAGGTTTGGTTTGCCTCTTACCATTATTTGCCTTTTAATTTGCACACTCGTTTTGAACAGCTATTACAACCTCAATTAAAACAATATGAAAGATTTACTCTCCATTGCCATAGAAGCTGCCCATATGGGAGGACGCGAAATTCTCCACGTATACGAAAGCGACTTCGCCGTCGAAACCAAAGACGATAAGTCTCCACTGACCCTTGCAGACAAGAACGCCCACTTGAAGATTGTAGAAATATTAGGAGATGATCTACCCATTCTGAGTGAAGAAGGCAAAGCCATTGAATTCAGCGAGCGGTCGGGATGGAATCGATTTTGGATGGTTGATCCGCTCGATGGGACAAAGGAGTTTGTAAAAAGAAACGGAGAGTTTACAGTAAATATCGCTTTGATCGAAAACGGCAAGTCTGTCGGTGGAGTAATCTACGTTCCCGTGAAAGGCGACCTGTATTTTGGGGCGGTTGGGCTCGGTTCTTACAAGATCTCCGGATTCGAAGAGGGTTCTTACCAATGGGACGAACTCACTCGTAAAGCCGAAGTACTTCCTTCGTCAAGCGATTCTGATAAGTACCGCGCCGTTGGAAGCAGGTCGCATATGTCTCCCGAAACCGAAGAATTTTTCGCAGACCTCAAAAAAGCACACGGAGAAATCGAAGTGGTTTCAATGGGTAGCTCTCTCAAAATTTGCCTCGTAGCTGAAGGTTCGGCCGATGTCTACCCCAGATTTGCACCCACTATGGAGTGGGATACCGCAGCCGGTCACGCCATTGCTAAAGGTGCCGGAAAAAATATTATGGATCACAGCACCAAGGAAGAGATGCGCTACAACAAAGAGAACCTTCTCAATAATTGGTTTATTGTGAACTAAGTATTTTAGGTACGAGCTAGTGAAGAACAAAAAAGTCCCGCCAAAAGCGGGACTTCTTCATGATTACAATTCAAATAAGTTTACAATGAGGCCGTATTCGAAATAGAGATTAATGCCTCTCTAATTACCTTGTCATCGTCGGTCATGATGGAATAAAAACCATCATTTCCCCAAATATTCCGAGCAATGTAGGCCTTGATTCGCAGTTTCAAGACCTCTTTGGAAAGACTGATTCCATTCGTATCAGGAGTAACTCCTTTTTCTTCGGCATAGCTCACAAATTTGTCAAGCAGATTTTTATCTATATCGAAGTTCCGTTCAAATTCTTTGTAATCATTAAAATTTTCCAAATCCTTTCTGTGTGCATCGGCATAGTCAAAGCCAAACTGGTTGAGGATGCCACGGTAGCTGACTATGCTCAGGTATTCAGAAGCCCCTGCCGTGTCAAGCCCAACAAAGATGTCTGGCATGATTCCGCCCCCGCCATAGACAATTCGCCCTCCTGGAGTCACAAATTGAAGCGAATCAGGAAAGTCTATACTGTCCGCTGAAACGAGCTCGCCGGTCTCGAAGCGATTTTCGTAATCTGCCTCATAGTCAATATCCGCTCCGTATGGTTTCTGGATGCTTCTGCCCGATGGTGTATAGTAGCGCGCTACCGTTAGCCTCAACGCTGAATTATCCGGCAGGCTCATGTGTTCTTGTACGAGTCCTTTTCCAAAAGATCGACGACCCACAATTATGCCGCGGTCATTGTCCTGAATGGCTCCGGCCAATATTTCTGAAGCAGAAGCCGAACCTTGGTCGATCAAAATCGCCAATGGAATATCAGAATACTCACCTCTCTTCGAAGCCAGATATGATTTTTTAGGGCTCGACTTGCCTTCAGTGTAAACGATGAGTTGTCCTTTCTGAAGAAATTCTTCGGCTATCTGAACGGCAGCGGTTAAATATCCACCGCCATTTCCGCGCAAATCAATGACCAATTCGTTCATCCCCTCGCTCAGCAGCTTCTCGGCACTATGCGAAAACTCTTCGTAAGTGGTCCGCGCAAATCGACTGATTTTGATGTAGCCAATAGTGTTGTCGATAATTTGTGCCGTGGCCACACTGTTGATGGGGATAGTACCTCGCGTGATCTCGAAGGGAATCAACTTGCTATTTCTAAGGATGTCAACATTCACCGTAGTGCCTCCTTCCCCTTTCAATCGAGAAATAACATCGTCGTTTTTTATACCCACGCCCGCTATGTTCTCATCGTCTACGTTGATGATCTTGTCGCCTGCTTGAATTCCCAACTCTTGACTTGGACCTCCATCTAACGCCGCCACTACTCTAACGGTGTCGTTTTGGATTAAAAATTCCACTCCGATTCCTTCAAAATTTCCCTCCAATGGCTCTGTGTAGGCAGCCATTTCCTCAGCGCTGATGTAGTAAGAGTGGGGGTCAAGATCTTCCAGAATGGAGGAGATGGCTTTCTCAATCATCTGATTTTTAGCC
>DATFKV010000303.1:0-6159 GCA_035268465.1 Cryomorphaceae bacterium
AACATTTTGGCGTAGCCGTTGCTCACAATTTCGGAGGCGGTGTTGTCAATAAAAATGCTGTTGCGCAAATTTAGCTCGACTACCGCATCGAGATAGGTGGACAAAGAACCATATTCGACACCGTCGTCTTTTATTCGGAGAACATCTTTTGGACTCAATTCCCCGTCGGGATTCATCAGCATCTTGGTGCTATTGGCCACTCCGACGATTTTCAGGTTGATCCCAAAATCATTGATCAGTTTTTCCTTTTGATCTGCTACGATTGACAGAAACTCACTGCCGACATTTCCAATTCCCGCAATGAAGAGGTGAACATCTTTCACAATGTTGGCAAAGAACTTTTCGTGGATAACGTTCAGTGCTTTTGCTTCGTCTTTCTGATCGATTACGATGGAGATGTTCCTTTCAGAAGCTCCCTGAGCGATGGCCGTGATATTGATCCCGTTCTCTCCGATGGCCCCGAATACTTTGCCGCAAAGGCCGACTTTGTGACGCATATTATCGCCAATCAAGGCTATGATGCACTTGTCTGTTTGGCTGCTCACGGGATTGATCAAACCTTTTTCAATCTCGTAGCTAAACTCGCGATTGATGGCTGTTTCGGCCACAGCCATATTTTTTTGATCGATGCCCATCCCGATGCTTTGTTCCGAGCAACTTTGGGTGATTAATACAATATTGACCTGTGCTTCTTCCAAAGCTTGAAATACCCTTCTGGCGCTTCCTTTCTTCTTTGCCAATCCAATTCCCGAAACGGTAATCATGGCGATGTTGTCCAAAGACGAAAGGCCGTGAATTTTATGCACATCCGATTTGTTTTGATTGCTAATAAAGGTTCCTTCGTGATGCGGTGCGAGGGTGTTTTTTAAATAAAGCGGAATGTCCTTTTTAATCAATGGCAGGATGGAGGAGGGGTATAGCACTTTGGCGCCGAAGTAGGCCATCTCAAAAGCTTCTTCGTAGCTGATTTTCTTAATCGAGACGGTGTTGTTAACGATTTTGGGGTTGGCACTATGCATGCCGTTCACATCACTCCAAATTTCAACGTAATCAGCATTTACGGCAGCGGCATATACAGAGGCTGAGTAGTCTGATCCCCCTCTGCCCAAAGTGACGGTTTCGCCATTTTTGTTGGAAGCAATAAATCCTCCTGCAATGTAATTTTTGTCTGCTATGCGGTCTGAAATATTTTGGGTCGTCTTCTCCGAATCTACCGTAGCGTTCAGGTAGTCACCCTCGGCATAGACCAGCTCGCGGCTGTCCAGCAATTCGATTTCAATTGGTTCGAGCTCGAGGTACCTGTGGAGGATATAAGCAGAAAGTTGTTCTCCGAAGCTCAGTACATTGGCCAATGTTCTCGGCGATAGTTCCTTGAGGATGTTAATGCTCTTGCAAATGGCTTCGAGTTTATTGCTTTTTTGCTGCACCATCAGGATAATCTCCGTTTGGTATTGGTCTGAAAAAAGCTCACCAATCATCTCAAAGTGCACGTTTTTAAGTTCCTCCAATAAATCGGTCACATCATTGCTTAAGGCTTGTTGAGCGATGTGCTCCAATTTGTTGGTGACTTGCGAAAAAGCAGAAACCACCACGATATACTTGTCTTCTTTTTTGCTGAGTATTGATTTTATCTGTTCGAGGTTCTTTTTTGAGGAAACACTTGTTCCTCCAAATTTCATAACAATCATTGCAAATGGGTTGAATTGAGAATGGAAGTTTTGGGATAGAAATGGGAATTTCTATTTTTTTTTGGTTGACACGCGTAGTGTCCGAATAGTTTAGATAGAACCCCTAAGGGTGCGGGTGGTATTGGCGGAGGTTAACAAGATGGCACAGGCAGCTCCTTGCCCATAAGGGGTTTGATAGCTGAGGGTATTTTTGGTTTTTAGTGCCATGGCAAAACCAAAAATAGTTTTTTTTTCAATCCGCCGCAACGGCAAATGTCTGACACACCTCAATTTACCTCAATTATGATTTTATTCTTTAGGGCATCGGCCCATCATTTGTCAGCATTTAAGCGCCAAAACCACCAATTGTGAAATAGCCATTTAATGCGGAGTGAACTGAGGGAAAATTGAACAATAGGAGTTTTTTTCCGAGAAATCGCAATATCAGATTTGGCCTGTCAGGATGCCGCGTGAAGATATCTCTGACTTACTCTCTGTTGCTCTTTTTTTTGGAAGGCGTTGGCGGATTCTTCATCACGAAGCGGTGGTCTTCAACGAGCTTTAATAGGTCATGTGCACTTAATACTCCTACAATTTTATGCTCATCGGATACTACCAAATGGTTGATACCATGATTGCGCATCATTCTGGCAGCGATGGTCACGTCAGAATAGGCAGGTATGGTGAACACTTTCGTGCTCATCACTTTGCTAACGGGAGAGGCTTCCGAATGGTCTTCCAAAAGGTCAGTGGAGGTCACAATTCCTTTGATTTCCATGTCGCCATTGATTACAGGAACTGATTTGATATTGTTCTTTGTCATGATGGATTGTACATGCCCGATTGATTTGTGCGGCATAGTTGTAATGACAGAACTTACCATCAAGTCCTTTACTTTGATATTCATGGTTTTGCAGGTTTTATCCGATAGAGAATATAGGGTTGATATCTTTATTTTGATCCGTTTTCGTCACTTTGCTAAGGTAGAAAATATACCACTCCTTACGGCTAAAAGCGAGTAGTTTTGGACTAGGTTGAGTTGGAAAGAATGAACCTCCTGTTTTCCGGATAAGGCCGAATTGAAATTGGCGTGTTTCTGTGAAAATATTCCAATATATACCTCTGTATCGCGATAAAGAGGGTTGAAATAAGAGAATAAAATTGTTGATGTCCGTTCTGTTTTGATCAGACCATTCCTCCAAGGCGTTCTTGATTTGATCCTCTAGTTTCTGCCTTCTTTCAAATCGATGATGGCGCGTTGGGGGCTCGGTAAATAGGTACATACGCGTGGGTCCATTATGTTTCCGCCGAATCCATTTTCTTCGGTGGAAAGTTTATCTTTCAATTTCCACAACTTATTCTGATACGAAGGGTCGTTCATGTTCCACAGTGCCCAAATGGCTATGGTTTGATTAAAACCGTTGTTGGCATCGTCTTTAATGAAAGAAAGCAAAAACTCTTTTGACGCTCCTGAATTTTCAAGCTCCATTGCCCGGAGGGCGGAGATCGTAGCATGATCGTTATCACTAGTGGCGAATCTTTCTAAGGTGTCAAAGTCCAATTCCTTGCCCAAGAGGTAAGCCGACTCCAGGGCTACGTGCTGCTCGAAAAAAAGATCGATCTCATATTCTTCAAATCCGGCCGGGTTGCGACTGAGGTTCTGATCAATGAAAGCCATCAATCCTGCGTCGTCATAATCCAAGTTATGGTACTTGTTCCAAATCACCTCGTAGGCAAGTTCATACACCTCAACAGATACTGCGGCCTGATGGTAGGTGTGCCTGAACGTCCCATGAACTTTCCCGTCCACAATCTGATCGAAGCCGGAAGTAGGAGTAGGGATTTTGTAATTGCCGTTTTTTCCTTTTTTCAAAAAGAAGTAACCTTCTTCGCCTGCATCAAAGTGCATCTCCGGACCATGACCTCCCGATCTGCTGCAAAGATCCAACATAAAAAACCCGTCGATGCGTATCGTTCCCGAAAGGGGCGCCCCAAAACTTTTGCTTACCGTTACCTCTATTGCCGAATCACCGGAAAAGACTACCGAGCCAAAAACCATATATTCCGATTCAGTTATGATTTCTTTTTGCCATGGCTCATCCCAGGTAGTAGCAAATAGTGTTGCGCTCAGGCTGATCAATAAGGTCAGGATAAATAGTCTTTTCATTATAATTAGATTTCGAATTGGAAACGCATTGTGTTATTAAAATCTATTTTCTGTTTCGACCGGATCAAACTTATCAATTTCATTCCATCCTCAAATGTCATCTGCAATCTATTCTATTGAGTAGTGGTTTTCTTACAACGGGAAACCTTTTGTGGGACCTTAAGGTGGAGTATCCTTTTTTGCTAGTTAAATTTCCAGTCAAACAAGATGAGAGTGGTAATTACGTCAGGCCACATTTCATATCCCGTCAAATTTGCCGGAACGGGGAGGATACTTGTCATAATCCCTTTCTCCTGTCCTGCCAAAAACATCATTGCTTTATAGTCTAAATCACTTTGAAATGGATTGACCACCTTGAGCGTCATCATTTCGCTTTTTCCATCCTTGACCGTCTGCGTAAATTCGACCTCAAGCGTTTTAGCAGGATTCAAATTTTCTTTCACTACCGTCATAGCAGTAATGTTTTTTTGCTCGGTCTCAACCTCTATAAGAATGCTTTCTCCGGGATAAATTTGAAGCAAGTTTTCTTTAACAAAAAAAAGTGAGCTCTCAATTTTCTCTTCATAATACTGCTCTCCATCTACGGGCAACTTCAAGTTGAGCTCCTCTCTGTCCGATCTTTCATTCTGCCCGTAGGTCACGGCAAAACTCAGACAGAGCAAAATGATAATCATTATTCTTGATCTCATTCTTTTTGTATTTGTTTAATGTTTACCCCTAATTAATCCGGGGTTGATGTGCAATGATGTTTCCCCGGCAAGGGGGGATAACCACAAGGCAATGTAAAAATTATGTGCTCAATCACTGCTATGGCAACCTTAATGGATTAAGTTGTGCAACCCGTCCTGCGTTTTGAGTCGGGAAAGGTTGCGCAAAAAATAGACTCTGACGGAATACCTCAATGCGGAGGTTGGAAATTGAGCAAGATCTTACACAATTTGAGTCAATCATGCTACTTAGAGCAGGTTTATTGTGGTTTAAGGGAATTATGTCTTTTCCGCTTACAGGGCGTTTTGCGGCAGGTTTCCAAAGAGGGGGCTCGGGAAAAAGGGAATGGAAGCGTTTTTGATCCAACTATAGTTATAACTACTAAAAAAACTCAGAATGGCAGAAATAAAAATTGAAAAAAAATCCAGCAAATGGCCTTGGATAATTTTGGTCTTGGCCATAATTGCCATAGCAATCTACTTTTTGGCTTTTACCGATGATGACGACGATATAGATAGAACCGCGGATACTACCCAAGTGCAAGAGGAACCTATGCAGACTGCTGCGGACAACTCCACTGTGTCCACCTATGTAAGTTTCATTCAGGGCGATCCCGATCAAATGGGTCTCGACCACGAATTTACCAATGAAGCGCTGATGAAGCTCACCAATGCTACTGAGGCGATGGCCGATGAAATTGATTACGACATTCAGAAGGACATTGAAAAGGTCAGAGCGTTAGCCAAAAAAATCGAGGAAGACCCTTTCGAAACAACACATGCCAATTCTATTCGTGAAGCAGCCAATATTTTGGCCGCGGCACTGCAGCGCATGCAACAAAATGCCTTTTCAGGTTTGGCTACCCGGGCCGATCAAGTAAAGAGTGCCGCTATGAATATCGAAACGGACGTGCTCACTCTCGACCAGAAAGGAGACGTGAAAACCTTCTTTCGTGAGGCTGCTGATTTGCTAGAGGAAATGAATACTAACACACCAGAAATTTAATAAAACCATGTCAGACAAGAATAAAAATCTTTATTATCTCGATGATCTTTCTAAATATAAAGTTGCCTCTGATGATCCTGATGTAAGAGGTTGGGATGTAATCGATGCTGATGACCGCAGGGTAGGAAAAGTGGATCGTTTGCTCTCCAACAAAGAAACCAAACGGGTGGTATACCTCGATGTGGAGGTAGACCGGTCTTTGATAGAAGCGGGTCATGAAGTATACAATAAAGCCTCCGGTGAAGGGATGCACGAATTTCTGAATGAAGAGGGGGAGGACCATCTGATCATTCCCATTGGAATGGTAACGCTGGATGAAGAGAATAAAAAAGTACACTCTACCGAAATCAACCACAGCACTTTTTCCAAAACGAAGCGAATGAAAAAAGGAGCTGATGTGGACCGCGAATACGAATTGATTGTTCTCACCCAATATTTCCCGGCAAGGGAAGAAGATAACGTTCGCCCGGGCGATAAAGACTTCTATGACCGGGAGGAATTCAAACGATCCGAGCACAAGAGGTAGTTATGGCCTCTGTCATAAGGGTTTGTATTTTGCTTCCATCATTTCATTGGTAATGCCTCAATAGGGATTATGAGTATGGTGAGAGC
>DATFKV010000304.1:0-3845 GCA_035268465.1 Cryomorphaceae bacterium
AAACTGGATGCCGAGGCGGTCATAGCTGCCGTGAAAGAGGGAAAAGACAAAGCTGTGTTGACCACGGTACAAGGCGAACAAATTACAGTAATGTTGGAAGGAAAGAATGTGGTGATAGTTGATGCCGAAGGAAACAAAGCGACCGTCACAGCCACCGATCTCAGTGGAAGTAATGGAGTAGTTCACGTCATCGACACGGTATTGATGCCAAAAAAATAATTGTTCGGGCTTAGCCTGTGAATTAAACCCCGCATTTTGCGGGGTTTTTTGAATGGGTACTTTTAGAAGAAGGAAATAAACTACTTCAATTCGTTCCCCAGACGATTATTTCCATTTTATTCCACAGCCCATACTCGGATATTGATTGGAGTCTGGTGCCTTTCCGGCAAGGAGAGCGTCGAGTGCGGAAGACAGATCTTTTCCGGTTGACATCCCCTTATTGGGCCTTGTTTCATCAAAACGCCCACGGTAAGCACATCTCAAATCACCGTCGAAAACAAAAAAATCCGGTGTGCACTCCGCACCAAAGGTTTTAGCAACTTCTTGCGATTCGTCGTACAAGTAGGGGAAGGGATAGCGTTCTTTACGGGCCACCTCGGACATTAGTCCGGGCGAGTCCTGTGGATGAGTTTCAATATTGTTGCTGCTGATGGCAATGAACTGAACGCCCACTTCTTGATAGTGGTTGGCCACCTCCACCAACTTGGAGTTTATGTGATGCACATAGGGACAATGATTGCAAATAAACACAACTACCGTAGCGACTTCGGACTTAAGTGATAGAAGAGATAGCTTTTCTCCCGAGACGGTGTCGGGAAGGGTAAAGTCGGGAGCGGTCGTTCCGAGCTGCATCATGCTTGATTCGGTGAGGGCCATGTGAGATTGTTCTTCAACTTTGACCATAAATTAAAAATTATGGTCAGATGCGATGAGGTGTTCTTCAATACGGTGACAAAGTAAAAAAAGAAAAGCAAATTGGTTTTAAATCCCAAATCGCCGTCAACACGAAAGTGATGTGCCGACTAGTTCAATTCGCTGTACAAGAGTTCAGCTGCCTTCTCTGATGAAGATGGATTTTGACCCGTAATCAGATGGCCATCCTGCACCACATTCACAGTCCAATTTTTGGCTTCGATATAAATTCCACCTTTCTTTTTCAGCATATCTTCCAATAGAAAAGGTACTACATTTATGAGTTGTACCGCTTTTTCTTCTGAGTTGGTAAAGCCGGTTACCTTTTTTCCTTTCACGAAAGGGTCTCCTTCCACATTTTGAACATTCTTTAAAACACCCGGAGCATGACATACAAAGGCCATTGGCTTTTTCTGCTTATTGAACGATTCGATCAGAGATACCGAGGTTTCACTTTCAGCCAGATCCCAAAGTGGTCCGTGACCGCCCGGATAAAAAACGGCATCGTAATTTTCCGCTCTAACAGTGGCTAGTTCTACCGTATTCTCAATGATGCTTTGCGCTTTCGTATCCTTGTTGAAACGTCTGGTCGCTTCGGTTTGATTTTCTTCAGATGCACTTCGAGGATCGATGGGCGCTCTTCCTCCTTCGGGTGATGCCACCGTAATCTTTACTCCCTTATCGTGAAGTGTGTAATAGGGTGCGGCAAACTCCTCGAGCCAAAACCCGGTCTTTTCGCCGGTGTCTCCCAGTTCATCGTGAGAGGTAAGTACGAATAAAACTCTTGGTGGTTCTTTGGTATTTTCCTCGGATGCTTCACCATTTCCCGTTTGCGAGCAGGCCGCAAATCCAATGATAACCGGCAACAGAGCCAAAAGTATGATCTTTTTCATTTCTTTATTTTTAAAGCTTTAGACTTCCACCACCATTTTCCCTTTGTTCTTTCCTTCAAAAAGTCCCAAGAAGGCTTGCGGTATATTGTCAAAACCCTCTATGATCGTTTCCTCGTACTGCAGTTTTTCTTGTTGGAGCCATTCGGTCAATTGCTTGATCGCGTCGCCGTGTTTATCAGAGAAGTCGGATACGATAAACCCTTGCATCAAAGAACTTTTCTTTACCAAAAAAGGCTGGACGCTCATGCTCTTGGGAATTTCGGTGTTATTGTATACTGCGATTGCACCGCAGTTAATAGTTCTCGAATGTTTATTAATGTTTAGGAGTACCGCATCTGAAATCTCTCCACCAACATTATCAAAGTACACATCCACACCATCGGGACATGCTTTTGAGATGGCTTCCTTCATGTTTTCAGTGGTTTTGTAATTGATGCCCTCGTCAGCACCAAATTTTGATTTGAGCATTTCTATTTTTTCGTCGGTTCCGGCAATACCCACAACGCGCATTCCGAGGATTTTGCCGATCTGTCCTACTACGCTCCCGACCGCACCTGCAGCGCCCGACACGATCAGGGTCTCCCCTTTTTGCGGTTTGCCTATTTCCATCAGGCCGTGGTAGGCTGTGAGTCCTGTCAGACCCAAGATTCCGAGGTAGGCTGAAAGAGGTGCTTTCTCAGGATCGACCTTTATTAAGCTTTCGGCTTCGGCCACCTGGGTTTCTTTCCATTGGAGCCTACCCGAAACGTAATCTCCTTCGCTGTAATCATCGTGTTTCGATTCAACTACTTCAGCTATTATGCCTGATACTATCGGTTTGCCAAGTTCAAACGGAGGTACGTAAGACGCGGCGTCCGTCATTCTCCCTCTCAGATAGGGATCTACGGAGACATACTTGCTTTTCAACAAAAGCTCTCCCTTTTTAAGTTCGGGAACCTCCGTAGTGGTAAAATCAAAATCGTCCAAATCGGGTTTTCCCTCTGGTCTGTTTTTTAGATTAATTGTTTTTGTTGTGCTCATATATTTTGTCAAAAATTTATATTGTCCCATGACACTTCATGTGAAATGGTTCGTTAAAAGAGTGCCCGCTTTTGCCATTTTCATGAAAAAATGGAACCGGGCAGAGGCGGAAGGCCTTGAGTATTTTTGGGGAGTAGGTTTTGTCACGTTGCTTTCTTTTTGAATGCTTGCAACAGAGGTGGCTAAATACACACCTGAAACAGCCCTGTTTTCCGTTCAGGCCATCCGCATTGAAGTTTCCCTGTCATTGCGGCAAAAACAATGCCTTATCCATTGTGTGCGTACATTCGGTGGCAATTTCTACAAGCGGTTTTTTTAAAATGTATTTCGGCCTGTAAATCCAAGTTCTACAGTCACATTCTCCAGCAATAGAATTTTTCGATTTTTAGCGCAAAGAGCCCGAAGAAGGCGCGAAGTACACATGAGAAATCATTGTAAATGAAGACTTGGGATCTGGCGAGAACCTCTCAGTGAACTTTGTGAAAACCTCCGCGCCACTTATGGCTTCTTGAGCTTTTCGCGAAACCGATCAACCCATGGAACGGCGAACAAGGCGCTACTTCTGGAGCCCCAAATCATGTCCAAACAAAACTTTAGAAAGGTTCGCTACTTAGATGGATCGCCTGATAAAAAATCGGGGAAGTTTATTCCCGGTGAGAAGCACATTACAGAGTGGTCTTTGGTTTGGAATGAGATGGAAAAACGCAACCGGTAGTACTCATTTCTTTGCCATTCCATAGCCGATATAATGCCACGAGGCGGGTGCGAGGTGATTGAAACTTAATTCGTCTATGCCGGTGAGGAAATTCTTTTGCCCTTCGGTTCTGCCCAAAGTGCCGAGCACACCTGTTGATTTTACATCGTACGAACTAAACGACTCAAGCAAGTAGTCAAATTCGCTCAGGGATACATACCTCCAGTAATCACCCCACTTGTTGTGTTTTTTTCTGAGAGCCTCATGAACTTTTGTCGAGGTTAAATTTTCAGCGAACAAGAGCACGCCTCCTGCTTTGAGGGCTT
>DATFKV010000305.1:0-2935 GCA_035268465.1 Cryomorphaceae bacterium
CAAATTGTCATCAGTCAGCTCTAAGTAGTATTCTTCTCCGTCAAGGTCGGCTTTGGCTATGCAATGATTAAATTCTATTCCCGGCAGGACTATTTCATTGAAGCCATTGTTTTTTGAGTTAACAAGTACCAAATGGGCATCGACCCCCACGGCTTCACACATGGCCACGAAAAGGGTGGAAACATCTTTGCAGTCGCCCTGTTTTCTACTGATCACGTCGCTGGCCTTTTGGGGAACCAAACCGGACTGAATAAACGAAACCGAACTGTATCGAATCTGCTCGACGATGTAGTCATAGATAAGCTTGGCTTTTTCTTTCTCGGTCTGAGGGTTTTTATTGGCAAAAATTTCCTCAACGGTCTCTTCCACCTCGTAGTTGATCTTGGCTTTTGTCTTGGAGAGATCGGCATACCAATCAACGATATAATCCCAGTCATCAATACTCGAAATGTGCAGGACTTTAGCTACGTCTACCAAAGAAGGCATGTTCGGCTCGTAGTCTACCTTATCGATATCCGTGAGCTCCCAAACGTAGAGTTTGGTATTGTCTGCCAATTCGGTCACCGTGGGTTCCAGATCAAAGTTTTCTGTCTTGTAGTTAAATTCTTTATCGCCTTCAATCAGCAAACTGTACTGCGCTTTTTGGGTAGGGCCCCAATAGGAGAAATAGAACTGATCCCAAAATTGGTTAGCCAGTTTTCCGTAGTAGTAGTTTTGCAAACGATAAGTGATGTGGATGGCGTCGCCGGGCTCCAAATTATCGAATACGATGCTGGCACCATTTTGCTGTGCCTCGAGCTTTTGTCCGTTTGATTTGAGCACCTCGGCTTTTTCTACTCGGCCGTCTTGGTTTCCGTAAACGGGTATCGTAAAGTTTTGCCAAGACTCTATTCCTTCCGTATCAAATACCTTTGCGACAAGAATTCGCTTGAACTCATTGGCTCCGTTCAGGTAAATGACGTTTTGTATTTCATCCAACAGGATCATTGAATTGTCCTCGGGATTGTCTTCTGCTGAAGGAGAATTCTCATAGATTTCGTAAACGTCGGGCTTTTCAAATTCCGTGAAAATATCCTTTTTGCCTTTAGCTAAGCGCAGTGCCGAGAGGGCATCGTAGTCGTAAGGATCATAAGAAATGGCTTTCTCATAGGCTTTGATGGCTTTACTTTTTTCTCCGGCGTCAGAATGAATCTCCCCCAACCTGACATAATAGGAGCCTACGTAAGGGCATATTTCCAGGCATTCGCGAATGGTACCTTCGGCGGCATTGTAATTTCTCAAATTGTACTGTACGATGGCTTTTGTATTCAAAAAACCCACGCCTATAGGATTGTGCTCAATCATTTCATCGAGCAGTTTCAATCCGTCTTGTACCTCGCCTGCATCGAACAGAAGGGAAACGAGTTCATTGGCGGCTTCCTCGCTGTAATTGTTTTTTAAGTACTTCTCAAACACTTTTATTGCGCGGGCATTATCGCTATTCACCTTTGATTCTATCGCGGCCTTCATCAAGACAAATTCATAGCTCTCCGGAAATTTGTCATAACCGCGCTCGGCTAAATTCAGAATCTTCTCGTTCTCATTCCGTCCGGCTGCGATGGATATTTTTTTAGAAAGAACATCGACCGTTTCACCTTGATCCTCTTCGATTTCTTTCAAAATTTCAGAACATTTTTCGAAGTCTTCTATTTCGAGAGCCTCATTGAAAAGAATGTTTCTCGACAAAGTTCGATTAGGAAATTTCTCTTTTAACTCTTCCAAGCTTTTGCTGAGTGCAGTTCTGTTTTGATCACGCGAATAAAGCTCCACCACCTGAAACAACAAGTAGCTGCTGTCGGGAAACCTCTTGCGCGCTTCGAGCAACACTTTCTTTGCTTCGTATTTTTTGTCGTTGGAAAGCAGATGCTGGGAAAGAATCAAATAATTTTCAAGGTGATCGGGGTTGTTTTCTATCTCGCTTTTGAAAAAAGCGATTGTAGGACTGTTTACCGTTTCCGAAGAAGACTTTCCTTTTGGGTAGGCTTGGTAATCTGTGCTTACCGTCAGTCCTTCTATATTTTCACCATCCTTGTCGGTGATGCGAAGCAAGAAGTTGGATTGACTTATTTCACTGGAACCCACTTGGATAAGAATGCGGTTGTTGCCACTCATCAGTTTTCCGGTAAATACATATGTGTCCATTCCATTGTTTCTCTCTTCCGACTCTTGAAAAAGGAGTTCGTCATTTAACCAAAACTTAAGGGAGCCGGAGGTTCCTATTCTGAAGAAGACCTCTTGGTCAGCAGGGCTCTGCACGAAGTTTTGAGCGTAAATAATAGAGTTGGACGTATAGAAATGATATTCAAAGTCGATCCACTTATCGTAACGCGGCGCATACAGATCAAACCATTTGACTTCTGCTCCTTGTTTATTGGTAAACACATAGTCAGCCTCAGGATGATCCACGACACCAAAATCTTTGTCAAATCCACTCTCTGAGATATTTTGAAAATCGCCTATCAGATTCCATTTTTCAATGGCTCCAATTTGATTAAAGTATTCCCCGGCTTTTTTCATTTTTCCTGAGCTGCGGTAGTGGTAGCCTAGGTTTTGGAGGGCCTTGGCTTTTAATGTTCCCTTAGAGTTGGCAGCCACGGATTCCAAGAACAACACTTCCTCTTCGGTTCTTTGCCCCGCGTCAAATGACCACAGCGCGTTTATGTAGTATTCCGGGTTTTCAGCGGTTTTGTAGAATTGGTCGTAATGATAAAATAAACCCTCGGAGCCAAGTGCCGCATTTACCAGTGAAATTCCCAAGTGTGCTCGAGGTGCTTCAGGAGTATCCAACAATTCTTCGAATGCTTTTTTTGATTCTTTCAGTTTATCCTGTTCGAAAAGATCCCAAGCGTTCTTAATGCTTTCAGACTGAGCTTGAATGGAGTTTGCAGCGAAAAGA
>DATFKV010000306.1:0-11274 GCA_035268465.1 Cryomorphaceae bacterium
GGCTTTTTGAGTCAAACCTATAACGCAGAGCTCCTCGAGAAGGCAGCACTGCTTCAATGCCCCATTTTTGATTTTTGAAGGTGTGGTAGTAGTATACGATTGGCACATAGTTTAGCGCCCCGCCAAGATAGGTGCGCGAGATACCAAAGGCATACATCAATCGATCGGTTGGTTTAAATCCGTAAAGCAGCGCTACCGGAAAACGAAAAGCGTTAGCGGTTTGAATGTCGTTGATTGAGTAGTCTCCATTGATCTCAAACCCCGCTTGGCCCAAAATGAAATTTTTCTCATTCAAGGGTTTAAAAACGGTAAAAACAGAACCCATTCTGGTGAGCCCATTATTTTTTAAGGTCTCCAAAAGAGGGTGACCATTTGAACCGCCGATTTCATAGAACTGACGTTGAAATATCAAGTTGAAGTTGATCAGGATATTGTTTCGTGATACGAGTGGGAGGTTTGTGGTCAATGCCAAACGCTGAGAAGAATTGATTGTACCCTGATCGGATATGTCCACATTTTCGGCATCAACCGGACTTCCGGCGGTTAATGAATGTTGGGGCATAAAGTCATAAAATCCTCCAACCAATGTAGTAGGAGATTGCCCCAACACTTTGTTGTTGCAAAAGGCTTTCGCCGGCTTGGTGGCCAACTCAAAATCTGAAAAATCAAATTCTTCCTCTACATACGTGCTGTCCTCCTGAGAGAATAGAATTGTGCTTATAAAAACCGAAACCGCAAAAACTTGAATCTTTCTCATAATTCGACTGACTGTATGTGTGCCGCGAATGTACATTAACAGTGAAAAATATAGATTGGAAAGGGATTACAAAATGAAGGAATCCTGACAAAGTCTACGGATTTTATTACGTCAAGACTTTTTTAAAAAGAAGAAAATATCTTATATTTGCGACAGGTGCGAGGTTTTGGTTAGCCGCTATTCAGCTCTCAGCTGATATTCATAGCAATGTGCACCTTTAGGTCCCGTCTTTGGCGGGGCCTTCCTTTTTTTATGACTTCTTATAACTTACTTCTCGTATTATCACTATTGAATTTTCATCAGCGGATATCGAGCAATCACATCTTTTTGAGTTACCACCAAGTGATAAAGTCCGGAAGGCATATTAGCTGTATGAATGCGTCGGAGTTTGATTGCGGCGTCGCTCGAAAACGACTCTTTTCTGATCAATTTACCCGTATGGTCGTATAGTCCGTAATTCAAAACTCCCTCGCAGAAGGTATTGATGGAAAGGGTAAATTCGGAAACATGAGGATTCGGGTAAATGGATACTTCAAAACACTCCTCTTTCTGATAGAGTTGTAACCTGTCTACCACTTCTACTATCTCAATTTTGGCTTCTGAAATACCCGCGCATGCACCGCCATAGGTGTCGATAGCCGTTAACAAGACAAATCGCGCGGTATCGCCACCAAAACTAGTAACATCTTCCCCTTCGTATAGACTCGTTCCCGGTGCCTGCGAAAGAGTGAATTGACCTAAGTTTTCCCAGGTTAGTCCGTCTCGACTGTAGTCAATATAGAAGTCTTTTATTCCTGACTCTAAGAATTCGGGAGAATTTACATTCCATATTTTGGTGCTGCCCAGACGATAGGTATGCCCAAAGTCATAAAGAATCCAATGACCCTTGCTTCGATCTGAATTTGGGTTATCCCTTTTTTCACAAGATATCCAGGCTTCATTCCATGAGGTATTATGTCGCTCAGGATAGCATTGGGTGAAGCCGATGAATGGGAGAATGAGTGCAAAAGTGAAGAGACAATTTTTCATTCTTATGAAGTTGGGTTCATAAATCCGAGTGGGTATCCGCCCGATTGTGTGTCGAAAAAATTCGGCAAGTCGGGAAGTATATCATTGATGTCTGATGGCGATACACCAAACCAAAGTGCCATCTCTGCGATGTATTCGGCGGCCGATACAGATGGAATCAAGCGACCTCTGCGCAGCATTAAATCACTTTCGAGCTCCAGTGAAGGATAATTTCCGTATATCTCTCCGCCGTTTAGCGCTCCGCCCATCACCAAGGCGTTTCCGCCCCAGGCATGATCAGAACCGTTTCCATTGCTTGTGAGCGTTCGACCAAAATCGGAAATGGTGAAAGTGGTCACATTCGAACCGACCCCGAGTTCCTCCATGACGGCATTAAACTCGCCCAGAGCTGCGCTCAAGATGGGGAGTTTCTCTGCTTGCTTTTCCAGCACACCGTCGTGGTGATCCCATCCGCCAAAGTTGATGAAGAAAGTTTGTCTGGAAAATCCCAGCTCTTCACGAGAAGCGATAACTTTTGCTATCATTTTCAGTTGATCGGAAAGCCGACTGTCGGAAAAGGTGGTGTTGAATTCAGGCACATTATCTATTGCTTCCTGAAATTGTACACTACTTTCAGCTGAGTTTTTTAATGTGTTAACATAGGTTTGCTCAAAGACATCTTGATACTCAGCTTCGAGCATATTGTTAATGGCGGCATTTCGCAGTGTGTGGTAAGTATTGTCGTTGTCAAATCCATCAATGCCCACACTTCCGTTTGTTTTGATGGAAAAGTCAACCGTTTGCTGCCCACTTTGGAATTGATTCCGTCCGCTCAGCGAAAAGTTCATCGACAAATTCTGATTGGAATTCATACTCTGAATCAAATCAGCCATTCTGCCGCCCCAGCCATGGCTTGCTCTTTCGCCCGGTCTTCCCGTTTGCCAATGCATGATCTGATCTGAATGCGAGAATAGTCCTACCGGGAGCGGATGTCCGTCTCCTTGGTATTGCTCTTTTGTCGTCGGCTCTATGAGTGTTCCGACATTTGCTACGAAGGCTGCTTTTCCCGAATTGAACAGTTCTTGCACCTCGGGCATATTTGGATGTACACCGTACTTTCTTCCACCTTGGCCGTTATGATTGAGCGGCAATACCTGACTCTTGGGAATGGCCAGATTAAACCGGGTATTCAAATACTCAGCGTGCTCATTGTCTCCCTTTGGGATCAACACGTTGTAAGAGTCCATTCCACCTGCGAGCAAAATGCAAACCAGAGCCTTATAGTCACCGCCCGATTTTGGAATCGGATTTTTATCCAACGCCGCTGCAGCAATAGCTTTCATATTAACTAAAGTCGAAAACAACGTAGTGGTACCTATGGCTGCACATCCGGCATCACTCAAAAATTTTCGTCTGTCTATCACTCTTTTCTTGGTAGCCATAAGCTTACTTTAAAATGTTGAATTCGGGGCTGATCATTACCATGTATGCCGCTATTTCCCATCGGTCTCTGAGCATATCATATTCGTTCCATTCTGAGAGTCCGTTTAAAGCCTCCACAATGATATTCCGCGTCGATTCCTTGAGTCGTCCTTTGGTAAGGATACGGTCCAGATGATTGATCAAGACTTGCGGATCTCTTGCCATTTCATAATAGTAGGGTCTATCTACTTCCACGTTTTCGCTTAGCTCATTGGCAGTGAACACATCCGCTCTGTCTGTCCATTTGTTCACTTGGTTGAGGTATCCTATACTGGTCACGGAATTGTAGATCTCAAACTCAGGGGCAACCAGACTCATATCGTTCAACGGGCCGTTTGGCATGTGATCGGGCGAGTAAAAATTAAATACTGAAGGAGAAGATAGGACGCGGTGAAAGGTGTCATCCAAAAATCCGCCTCCTTCTTTGTAATACAGCTCGTCCGGGGCATTGAGTTGCATGGCACGCGCAAAGGCCGCAAACCTTAAAGTAGGAGCCAGAAGTTTACCATTGGACGGTTCTGATTGCCAAAGACAGTCGCGAGCTTCCTCGTGAAGAAGTATGGCCTTAATCACGGCTTTCATATCACCTCGAACTCCTTTTCCATTGTCGTTGAAAGCTGTCGCAACATCTTCTATATAGGCCGAGCTGGGATTTGATTTTACCAAGTTCTGGATTAGTTTTCTTCCGATGAATGGTCCTGCATTCGGATGATTGACTAAGTGGTCAATGGTCAACTTGATATCTTGAACTCCCGGCAGGTCGGCAGGAATAACATAATCGTTCAGCAAGTATTTTTTACCTTGCTCGTGCTCCTCGTCGTACATCCGCATCGGGTAGGTGTAGTCCATATCGTTCTGATGCGTAGAAAATTTGAGTTCCCTTCCTTTATTGACCGCATTCTGATCCAGCGCTCCTGCGCCTAACCCGGTAAAAACCTTTGACAGTTCTATGATATCGTCATTGTCGTAAGTGGGAATGGAGTTGCCATTTGCGTCCAACTTTAAACTTCCGTCTTGATTCAATTCAAAGAGCCCGATGCTAAAAAGCTGCATGACTTCTCTGGCGTAATTTTCATCGGGAAAAGTATTGGAAGTCGTATCCGTTTTGGGATTGCGCAGATAGGTAAGGTAGACGCCCATCGCGGGTTGCATGGTTACGTCGTAAAGAAGATCATTGTAATTGCCAAAAGAGTGTCGCAACAATACGTCGTAAAACGAAGCATAATTTTCGCCATTGTTGTTGACCGGCCCATTGGTAGAAAGTACGATGATTTCGCTCAAAGCCATAGCCACACGTTGCCGCAATTGATCGGGTTTGGTCATGACCGAATGCCACCACGCATAGTGAAAATGTTTAGTAGTGTTGTTGTAGTTGTCAACGTCGTGCGTCTGCGCCCTCAATTGTTTTGCATTTGCATAGGCCAAACGGTTTTCTTGAAGCATGGATGTAGGATTTGCCTCAAACTGATTATCAATCCAAGCTTCAAAATCAAGGCTCGATGCGAGGTTATTAATCTCTTGTGGTCTTCCCCCAAAACCGGCTTGAGCTAAAAAGCGTGCCGCCGCCATGTGGCGACTTTCCATTCCGCGACCATCCAAGGATGCAATTCCGGAGGCGGGCTGTTGTCGCTCCGGCTTGGCTACTGAGTTGCTGGTAGAGATGACAATGCCTTGACTATGGCCTGCTCCTAAGAAGTCTTCATAGACAGGCTTTTGTCCAAGGGCAGAAGTGACGATAATTACGCAGGGGAGAAAACGCAGTAGTTGGTTTTTTTTCATGCAGGTTCCAAAAACGTTTTCCAAAACAGATCATACGTTGAGTTGACGCTTTTGGTTTCACACTTCGCACTTCAAGGACCTTTTTTCTTTTTGCAAAACAAAAGGCCATTGATAAAATAACCAAGCCGAATTTTCTCAATACCTTAGAGGCACCTACGAAAATTAATCACGAAAACTGTACTGCCAATGCACCGCAAACCGCTTATTCTCGACCTCAAGGAGGTTGATTTATCCATGTTGAATACCGTTGGAGGAAAGAATGCTTCCCTCGGTGAGATGATCAAAAAACTATCAGAGCGCGACATACGGGTGCCTGGAGGATTCGTTGTCACGGTGCATGCATTTGAGGCGTATCTGGAACACAATGATCTAAAAGAAAAAATCAACCATCAGCTGGAAGGGCTGGATACCTCCGACATTATTTCCCTGAGGAAAAAAGGATCGATTATCCGAAATATGGTAGCCGATGGTACCTTTCCGGATGAGCTGAAAGATGAAATCGTTCAGCGCTACCGCGAACTTTCAAAACTCTATGGGAATGAGGCCACGGATGTTGCGGTACGCTCATCTGCCACAGCGGAAGATCTTCCCGATGCCTCTTTTGCCGGTCAGCAAGAAACTTTCTTGAATGTTCGTGGATCGCAGTCCTTGCTCAGCTCGGTGAAGAGTTGCTTCGCCTCACTTTACAACGATCGTGCGATTTCCTACCGCACTCAACGGGGTTACGAACACCAGTCGGTTCTGCTGTCGGTAGGGGTCCAAAAGATGGTGCGCTCTGATTTGGGCGCCTCGGGTGTAGCTTTTTCCATCGATACCGAAAGCGGTTTTAAGGATGCCGTTATCATAAATGGCGCTTACGGATTAGGAGAATTGATCGTACAAGGAGAAATCTCACCCGATGAGTTCATCGTGTATAAGCCCGGGTTGAAGAACACAAAACTCAACCCTATCATTGAAAAGAAGATGGGCCAAAAACACCATAAAATGGTGTATGGCACTTCTCTCACCGAGTTGGTAAAAAGAGTACCCGTGGAGAGAAAGCTGGCGGGTCAGTTTTGTCTGAACGAAGAGCAAATATTGGAGCTGGCGCGTTGGGTTCTGGAAATTGAAGACTATTACAGCGAAAAGAGAGGTAAGTGGACCCCAATGGATGTGGAGTGGGCATTGGATGGACTGACAAAACAATTATTCATTGTTCAGGCCAGGCCTGAAACCATCCACTCGCAAGGTTCGAGTGAAACGCTGATAGAATATCAGTTCGAGACAAAACCCGACCCCGATGCGCTCATAATGAAAGGTATCGCCGTTGGTGATCGAATCGGAGCAGGGAAGGTGCATAAGCTTTTCACTCTGGACGGCCGAGATGGGAGTGGAGATGAGTCTTCCTTCAAGGAAGGTGAAGTATTGGTAACCGAAATGACCGATCCCGATTGGGAACCCTTGATGAAGAAAGCATCGGCTATCGTAACCGACAAGGGCGGGCGTACCTGTCATGCGGCGATCGTGGCTAGAGAAATGGGAATACCTGCGATAGTAGGTGCGGGTAACGCATCGGAGATTCTTGAAGAAAATGAGTCAATTACGGTTTCTTGCTCAGAAGGAGAAGTAGGTATGGTTTACCGTGGCATACTGCCTTACGAGGAAAAGGTGACTAAGTTGGAAGAACTTCCTGAGACGCGAACGCCATTGATGATGAACGTAGCCTCTCCTGATTTGGCTTTTAAATTCTCTAGAATACCCAACAAAGGTGTTGGTCTGGCAAGAGAAGAATTTATTATAAATAATTATATAAAAGTTCACCCAATGGCTTTGCTTAAGCACCAAGATGTCGGAGATTCCGAGCTCAGTGCCAAGATCGCTCAGATTACATCGGGGTTTGAGAGCGAGCGAGATTTCTTTATCAAAAAGCTATCTTATGGAATAGGAAGAATCGCAGCAGCATTCAATCCCGGTGAGGTGATTGTTCGATTTTCTGACTTCAAGTCAAATGAATATATGAATCTATTGGGAGGCAAATACTTTGAGCCCAAAGAAGAGAATCCTATGATCGGTTGGAGGGGTGCTTCGCGTTATTATTCAAAAGATTACAAGGAGGCCTTTGGTTTGGAGTGTGAAGCCATCCTCCGGGTGCGCTCTGTGATGGATTTGAAGAACGTAGTTGTGATGATTCCTTTTTGCCGAACACCTGAAGAAATGAAACGCGTCTTGGTTACGATGGCCGAGTTTGGGCTGAAGCGCGGTGAGAACGGTCTGAAGGTGTATCTCATGGCCGAGTTGCCCTCCAATATCCTTCTGGCGGAAGAATTCTCTGAGCATATTGATGGCTTCTCCATTGGGTCAAATGACTTGACTCAACTCACTCTGGGCTTAGATCGAGATTCATCCTTGGTATCTCATTTATACGACGAGAGAAATCCAGCCGTGAAAACACTGATCAGCCAGTTGATCAAAGTGGCCAAGAAAAATAATGTCAAAGTGGGTATTTGCGGACAGGGCCCTTCCGACTTTCCTGATTTCGCGGAATTTTTGGTGCAAGAAGGCATTGACAGCATATCGGTTACTCCTGATTCCGTGCTGAAAACACTGGGCGCCATTCACAATATTGAATCGAAAAAGACTTGATGGACTTTAATAAAATAGAGTATAAAAAACCATTTTATCCCATAAAAAACCCGCTTCGACAGCACCTGAAAAGGTTTTCGCGTCAGGCTGATTTATCCTTTACCTACGAAGACTTAACCCGATACAATCAGCTATTGCCAATTTTGGATGCTGATGGTAATGAGACCTTGTGGTACTCGGTGATGTACAGTCCCGAAGAAAACAAGTCGATAAGGGATGACCTCTTGTACGGATATCAACTTTTGTTGGGAAGCGGAAATATAACCCATCACTTGAGGGTGGACAGCATTCAATACTGCTCTTTCGGAAACTCAAAGCCGTTTCGCATTAAGGTTGTGAATGAGATCAATGACAATCACGATTACTATTACGTAAAGAAGGCCGATGCTTCCCGCATTTACGGACTCGAATTGGAAGAGATTTTTTCGCCCGATAAAGTTTCTTTTTTGGTAGGGGGAAATACGTTGATCGAGGAACATATTGTTGGCATTCCTTGTGACGAGTTTATCCGCAAACATCAAGGGGTTAAAATCGAAAATCGCTTAAGATTTGCCAAGGAATTTGTCAAATTCAACGAAAGGTGTTTTACCCGCTTGCTGGGAGATATGCGAGCTTACAATTTTGTCGTTGAAATCACCCAAGATTTTGATACCGTACAATACCGCCTTCGAGCTTTGGATTTTGATCAGCAAAGCTACGAAGGGAGGAAGAGCATCTATTTGCCCCAGTACTTCAAAGACAATATAGCACTGGTAGATTTAGCTACTGAAATGCTTTCTCAAAAAGTTGCCGAACAATACACCAGAGAGGAGCACGATGCCATGCGAAAACGTTGGTTGGCCAATCATGTGCGTATGCGCAGCCTTATCAGCCGGATGAGGAAAGACAGGATATCTACCCGTGAGAATATCGAAACATTGGGTAGAGAACTGGGCAAACACCACAACGATTCTTCTTTTGAGAAATGCACCAACATGGCGGATATTTTGGTGAAGCATTTGGAGCATCAGTTGTCTTGATCAGCTTCGAGAATATTCACTTTGACAAGGTTTGAACGATTTGGTTGTTGAAAAACAACAGACCAGACTCTATTGGAACAACTGATTTTATTTATTTCCTCCTAGGATTCTGACTTTGAGTTTATTATTTTCGCTCGAACGGAGTTGAATAAGCTTTAATCCTTTTCAATATTGATAAGTCTGTGCGCATGAAGAATTTTTTACTTGGCCTGTTTATTCTTACCGGTTTGTCCGGCTTCTCACAAACCAATGTCATACTTAATCTTGAACATCTGATCAATGGCGAACCCTTTGATTGGTCCGCTGTGGCGACGAACAACCTTGGTGATGAATTCAGTTATGATCGATTGGAATACTACCTTTCCGGTTTTCGCATCACCCACGATGGTGGAAACGTAACATCTTTCCTGGATGTATACGCATTGGTGCAAGGTGATGAATCACCCACCATCAACATCGGTTCGATCAATGCGGAAAATATTGAGATGATCAATTTTCAAGTTGGGGTTGATCAAGCAAACAATCACAGCGATCCGGCTGCATGGCCATCTTCGCATCCTTTAGCACCGAAGTTTCCTTCCATGCACTGGGGGTGGGTAGCAGGATATAGATTCGTAGCCGCAGAAGGGGACATTCTCGCTACCTCTCAGCAGTTTAGCATTCATGGGCTCGGAAATATTAATTATTTCCAAATAGATTTGGATCTCGATATTCAAGTGACCGGAGATGAGACGAATATATACGTACAGGCATCCACGGAGAACTTGCTCTACGACATGAGCTTAAGCGGTACAGTCTTTTCTCACGGAGAAGATGGTTTGGCCCAGCAGACATTATTGAACATGTATCAACATGTATTTGAGGTGGCTACAGCTCCTTTGAATGTGAATGGCGAACAAGAGTTGGTCAAATTTAATTTGTTTCCCAATCCTGCAGACAATGGTTTGGTACAATTGAATTTTTCCGATAATGCGGAAGAGACTTATCAACTGGTGTTGCGAGATATCCAAGGCAAAACCGTTCTCCAAAGAAGTGGTGTTAGCTCGGGTTATCAGTTAGATGTAAATCAGCTCAATGAAGGATTGTACCTCGTGAGTCTTTACAACGATTCCTCCCTTAAAGGAGTGAGAAAACTTATACTAAGAAGGTAATAAGCTCTATTTGTTTTGTGTAAGCGCCGAGTGCTGTTGGGTTTGATTTTTTGTCTTGGACTTTCTTGTGCCAAAGAGCAGAAAGATGTCCGCCCCATCGATACCGCTGAGGCTCTTGTGATAATTCCCGAAGGGTTTCCATCCATGGCGTTTCCCGACGATAACCCGTTCACCCGGGCGAGTTACGATTTGGGAAAAAAGCTTTTTTTTGATCCCATCCTCTCCAGAGATTCTTCTATCAACTGCAGTGCTTGTCACCTTCCGGGAAAAGCGTTCAGCGATGAATTCAGTGTAAGCGCAGGAGTGGATGGAGCGGCTGGAAACCGGAATTCTCCCTCTTTGGCCAATGTGGGTTACCACCCTTATTTTATGCGGGAAGGTGGGGTTCCCACTTTGGAAATGCAGATACTCGTTCCCATTCAAGAACACAATGAGTTTGACTTCAACATTGTACTCATTGCCGAAAGGCTAAACCGCCAACCCGAATATGTGGACCTCTGCCTCGAAGCCTATGGCCGCCTGCCAGATCCTTTTTGCATCACTCGCTCCATTGCCAATTTTGAAAGAACCCTCATTAGCGGAAATTCAGCCTATGACCAATATGCTCTGCAGGGTGAGGCAGGTGCCCTTGACCAATCGGAGTTGAGGGGGATGAACCTCTTCTTTAGCAATGAACTGGCTTGTGGATCATGTCACTCCGGCTTCAATTTTACTGACTATTCTTTTCAAAACAACGGAATCTATACCGAGTATGCCGATGAGGGACGAATGCACTTGACCGGACTAGAATCGGACAGGGCTTTGTTCAAAGTCCCCTCGCTTAGAAATGTTGGGCTTACAGGTCCATATATGCACGACGGGTCCATGGCGACACTGCAAGAAGTCATCTGGCACTACGAGACAGGAGGCGAGAACCATCCCAATAAATCGAAGCTGATACAAGGCTTTGGACTGAACGATTCAGAGAGAGCCGATTTACTGGCTTTCTTAAATTCGTTGACCGATTACGATTTTGTTTCCAATCCGAATCATACCACTCAATAATGAAAAGTATTAAGTACTCTGTTTATGCCATCTCGGGGCTTCTCCTTCTCGTCACTGCTTCGTGTCAAGATGATGACGAGGAGAAGCAGAGTGCAGCTCCCGATCCCGCCGTGTTTGATGATACCCCTTATACTTTTGATTCGCAAGGATTGCCTCCGCCCGAAGCCTTGCAGCCGGATAATGTGCTGACCGAACAAGGGGTAAAGCTGGGTAAGATGCTTTTTTTCGAACCTATGCTCTCCAAAGATAACTCGATATCTTGCGGGTCTTGCCACAACCAGACTACAGGCTTCTCAGATTTGGCCACTTTCTCAGTAGGCGTTGATGGATTGCTCGGAAACAGGCAAGCCATGTCCGTGTTTAACCTGGCTTGGCACACCAATGAATTCTTTTGGGACGGACGAGCCCATTT
>DATFKV010000307.1:0-3125 GCA_035268465.1 Cryomorphaceae bacterium
TGAGGCGCAGAGACTGCGGAGAATTTGCTTATTAAAAAAAAAAGAGCAGATAAGCAATGCATAAGCCCCACAGGGGCGGATAAACAGAGTGTCGGGCGCAACCCGATGCAGAATTGTTTAATAAATACAGAACGCCGAAGGCATGACTCAAAACCTCACGCTTTTTCTAAGGGTTTTCCAATTTGGAAAATTGTCATTGTATGAGGTAATTCTTTCGAAGTAGGGACAAACCTTTCCAATTGGTACTATCTTTGAAGCTCCTCTTATTGTTTTTATTCAAATTGCCATCCAATCCCACACAAGATTTAAAACCTAGATTTATGCGCTATTTGCTGCTTGTAATTTATTCCACTATATCGTTATCCATTTTAGCTCAACATGATCATCACACCGTTTGCAAGGATTTATCTCACATCGTAGAGATGGAGCAAAAGGGCAAGGATCAACTGTTGAATTTCAAGACAAATGAAGCGACTCAGGATTACGACCTGAAGTATCACCGTATGGAGTGGACCGTGGACCCGGCAGTGAATTACATTTCAGGGGAAATCACTTCCTACTTTGTTCCTACCGAAGGAGAATTTCAACAGATCAATTTTGATTTTGCTGATAATATGACTGTAACAGAGGTCAGCTATGGTTCGGAAACGCTCAGCACTGAACAAGCGGATGATAATCTGAAAATTAATCTACCCGAAATTATTCCAGTCGGTCAACTCGATAGCATTTCCGTGAAATACGAAGGTGCTCCGAATTCCGTTGGTTTTGGCTCTTTTGAGCAGGGAACGCACAATGGAGTTCCTATTTTGTGGACACTGTCAGAGCCTTACGGAGCCAAAGTTTGGTGGCCTTGTAAGCAAGATTTGACAGATAAAATTGATTCGGTTGATATCATCGTGAAAACCCCTGAAGCCTATCGCGTAGGCTCGAATGGAAAACTAGTAAGTGAAACACCGGAAGATGATTCAATGATATATCATTGGAAACACCGTTACCCGATAACCACCTATTTAGTGGCTATCGCGATTACCAACTACGAAGTTTTTTCTGATTTCGTGGAGATTGAGAACGGAGCCATTGAAGTCCTCAATTATGTCTACCCGGAGGATTTGGCACAAGCAGAGTTTCAATTGGGGGCTACCGTAGAACAAATGGAGCTTTTCAATGAGTTATTTGAAATTTACCCATTTGCGGATGAAAAGTATGGACATGCTCAGTTTGGTTGGGGTGGCGGAATGGAGCATCAAACGATGAGCTTTATGGGAAGTTTCTCCTATAGCCTTCAAGCTCACGAATTGGCTCATCAATGGTTTGGCGATAAGGTGACCTGCGGCTCTTGGGAAGATATTTGGCTCAATGAGGGATTCGCGACTTATCTCACCGGATTGACATCCGAATTTTTAGGTACCTCATTCGAGTGGTACAATTGGAAATTGTATCAGAAAGAGTATATCACCAGCGAACCGGGTGGCTCAGTATGGGTAGATGATACGACCAATGTTGGAAGAATTTTTAGTGGTCGTTTGAGCTATGGAAAAGGAGCCTATTTGCTCCATATGCTGCGGTGGAAGTTGGGTGATGAAGATTTCTTTCAGGCCATCAGGAACTATCTGGATGACCCTGACCTCGAATATTCGTACGCACGAACCGTCGATCTAAAAGAGCATCTGGAATCGCAGAGTGGCCAGGATTTGACTGAGTTTTTGGATGACTGGTTTTACGGAGAAGGCTATCCGAGCTATGACATTAACTGGAATTTTTCAAACAACGCTCTGAATCTGGAAATTGAACAATCTACATCGCATAGTTCGGTTGATTTCTTTGAAATGCCTCTGCCTGTTTTCGTATCCGGGCAAGGACAAGACACCCTCTTGAGAATTGATCACAATTTTAGTGGACAAACGTTTGAGATAGACTTGCCTTTTGAAGTAGAGGAAGTAGAGTTTGACCCTACTTTGTGGATACTATCTGCAGATAATTCAGTGCAGGAAGAACCCTTGAGCATAGAAACTAACAGTCAGTATTCGAAAGGGATAAGCCTGAGCCCGAATCCGGCGGAGGATCAGTTGAGAATTGTTTTTTCTAATCAAGTACCCGAACCCGATAGAATGGAAGTGTACAATAGTTTGGGAATACCGGTTGAGCGTCTTTCAAAAATCCCTTCAAATAACACCTTGAACCTAGGCCACTGGCCTGCGGGAGCTTACCACATTGTTTTTTATTGGCAAAAAGAAAAAGTATCTAAAACGATAATTAAAAACTAATAAGCTTCTTGTGCGATGGATATCGATTGGAGTTAATCACTCATGTATTTCGATCTGAGCCGAAAGACCATAAATAATAAAGGCTATTATTTCTCGAACTGATAAACCAAACCGGCTCTCAATGCCACACCGAAGGGCATGGTTCTGATGGCCTCATTATCGAAAATCGGTGTCATCCATCCTCGATAGACGGGATTAAGCCTTACGGAAATGCGCTCTGAAAGGCTGTATTCCACCGCTATTCCTCCGTGAAAGGCAAAGTAGGCTTTATTAAATTCTCCATCGTCGTTGAAATTTAAATCGGGAATAGAATCAGGTACCGAATATTCCATGACGTTTCCAATTACAGGATTAATAGATATGCCTCCTCCAATGGCAAAGGTAAAGGGATATGCATGGTAGACATATTCCAAGCTTAGCGGTATGGATAGGTAACTGACTCGACGGCGAGCATCAATCTCAAAGGTGGCTTGGTCAGACGGAGACAAAGTTTCAAAACCCACGTTGAACGGGTTTTCTGCCGAGGTTGAAGAAAAGGCCGAGGAGCCCAGAGAACTGAAAATTTCACTCTCAAAATTGTACTCTTGAATTTGAGTACCCGGGTTATTGACCAATTCTACCTCACCAATGGAAACACTTGCAGGATAAGTGCCTTCTTGAACCCACTGATTGTAATCCAGCCCCAAACTCAATCGGAATGAATTCCCCAAATCTCGACTCACTTGCAATCCCGCTCCGGGAGTAATCAATCCGTTTTCGACTTTGTCGAGTCGAGCGGGCAGGGCTTCGCTACCCTCGGCTATGGCCACGACCCTGCGATGGGTATAGCTTGCCATTCCGTAAACGTAGAGATACCAATCT
>DATFKV010000308.1:0-2104 GCA_035268465.1 Cryomorphaceae bacterium
GGTTTCTCGACCTCAATATACCCATTGCTGCATATCGGATTCAATGGACCAAAGATGAATTTACCGATCCTTCTATTCCGGTTGAGGAGCGCATAACGAACGAACTTTCTACTGAATCATTCCCAAGTATTTTTCAGGTGAGATTTGGAGCGGGTGTGAGGTTTTGATCACTCCACTTTTCAGAATGAGATATGACGCCATAGAACGGGCTGTTAATAATTCACTTAATCATAATCCTTTTTTCTCGACCTGAAGGGCCAAAGCCAAATTTCTTAAACAAGATTTCGTATTTTCGGGAAAATTAATCAGTTATGATTCGACTTAAAACTCTTTTCTCGTGCTCTTTATTGATGCTTTTACTTATGTCCTGCGAAGAGATCTTCGAAGAAAATGAGGCAGAAAACGGTACTGAGTATTTGGAATTCAAAGTCGATGGAAAGCAATTTGAAAGTGCCGGCATTCCTGCTCAGTGCAATGCGCTCAACTTTACTTATTTCCCTGAAGCATATTTGGATTTGCCGCCCGGATACATGGTGATGGGTGCAAGTAACTGTGTTGATTCTACCTCCCTTTCCCTGACATTTCAACGGGTCACAGCCGAATATACGGGCTCAAGCTCGCTCGAATTTCTGAACTTTGCAGAGTCTTTTACCCCGTTATTCCGCGTTGGAAATAGCACGATTTACAATCGTTTGCTCGATGGGACAATAACCATAGATCAGTTCACGGGTTCCAAAAAGCGAGTTTCAGGAAGGCTCACCGGTACCTTTGAAATGAGGTTGACTGATTTTGAGAAAACCGATACTCTTACTATCACAGAAGGCAGATTCAGTTTCTTTATTTCTCAAAAATTGCATTGACAACCCCCGGCTGCAGGTTAGCAGCTAAAGGCTCTCTCAACCCAATATTTGAAACAAAACCGATCTGGGTCAAACCCATTCTCAATCTGTAAATCAATAGCCGATAGCTGGAAGCCCAAGCTACAACAACCTTAATAAATCCAACCAATGTTAACCCTTACCCAAATTTTTCTGCCAAGAAAAATAAGCCAATGACTAGCAGCTATCGGCTAAGGGCTTACCTTTTTCTGCTTCGCCAAAAACTTTCCAAACCAAGTCATCACGACTAAATGGATCAAGGCTTGCGATAGCCGATAGAGATACCACGGCAGGCGCGGGACGAATTCGTGAATGGCGGCAATGACGTAGCGATTCTCCAAAACCGATCTGAACTCTAACCATCCGTAGTTTACCCGTTTGGCCAATAATCCGCCCGTGATGAAGAAAAGCCTCCTCTTTTGATCGCTCCGTTCTTCTACGAAGCTAAGTTCCAGCAGAGTCTTACCAAAAAGCTTGAAGCAAATCTTTTCGTTTTGCTTTTCTGCCTTGAGAAAAAAGGTGAATCGCTCGGAAAGCCAATCGGGGTAAACCTCGGCCACCCAAGCTGCACTCTTTTGAGCCGGATTTGAAAGACGTTGCACGCTGCGGACCGTATTCTTTGCCTTTTCGCCGTAATGCCGCTTTGGCAAAGCCGGGGATTTTTCTGTCAAGGCATTTGAAATTGATTCTTCTATCGGCGTGTACTCCAAATCAGAAAAGGGATTCATTGACTCATCCACCCGCATGTCGTGTTTGAGGCTCTCGATGAGTGGGGAGACGAACGTGGTACTGGAATTGGAAAAGGTGGCTACCCAAAGTTTTGAGAACCCTGCCGTAAAAACAGGAATGGAAAAAATCCATCTTCGCTTACCCATTTGCTCAGAGGTCATTTTGAGCAAATCCATGTAGGAATGGACTTTTGGCGATCCGACTTCCACGGCTGTGTCATAGAGCTTTTCGTTTCCCAGTGTGCGATCGATAATCTCGAGCATGTTTCGAATGTCGATAGGCTGGGAGGGCGACTCACACCATTTGGGGCAGGCCATCACGGGCAGGCGTTCAGTGAGTTTTCTCACGATCTTGAAAGACGATCCCCCCGCTCCAATGATGATGCTGGCGCGGATAGCGGTCAACGGGGTCTTTCTCGAGCTAAGGGTCAATTCTGTTTCGTACCGACTTCTAAGGTGGGTCGATAAATCGGAAGAATCCTTTGGGATAATTCCTCC
>DATFKV010000309.1:0-3101 GCA_035268465.1 Cryomorphaceae bacterium
GTCTGCAATAAAATCTGCCAGATTTCCCACTCCGGTTTTTACCAGTGGCAAGTCGTAAAGTGGCATCATCGGAACAATGACTCTATACTTCTTTTTGAAATGAGAAATAACTCCGTTGAAATTGCTCAATGCACCGAATAATCCGTGCAAAACTACCAGCGGCTGTCCTTCACCTTCGTCGATGAATTTGTACTTGCCTTCTTCTTTTACGTTTAATTCCATAATGCGTCTAAGCTTCCAAATATAGACTTTTTTGTAGATGACTGCTCCGGAGCCACAGGTGCATGAAGTCAACAAAATGTTGTGAAAAGTTTTTGGTGCTTCAGATGCACTGAAGTTTTATTGTCGGCATTTTGAGCGCTTCTTTTCAGCCCGCGCCAAAAGCCTTTTCAAGAGCTTTTTTGTTAAACTTTTCAACATGGTGGTAAAAAATGGTAGATCGTGGGAAATTGTGGTAAACATTTTCTACTTTAGCTGTTGTATAGAGTTTGCGCGCATTGGCTCAAGTCTGAACTGAAAAGTTCGTTAGCAAGGCGCACGAGTTTTCAAAATCAAGGAGCTGACTGGCGTCAGTGACTGATTTAAAACGAGTGGAACGCAGATAGCGGTTTTTGCAGACAGACTCTTATGGCTAAACTCATGCTGAATCTACTCGGAGAATACGACTGCAAATTGGACGCGAAAGGGCGCTTGATGTTCCCTGCGCCATTGAAGCGACAGCTTGAAGATGTGCTGCATGAGGGTTTTGTGATCAATCGTGACCTCTTTGTGGATTGCCTCGTGCTTTATCCCGCGCAGCAGTGGGCCGAAGTGTCGAGTCAGTTGGGGAGGCTCAATCGATTTATCGAGAAGAATGTTCGCTTCATCAGGCGGTTTAACAACGGTGCTACGCCGGTGACACTGGATGGAACGGGCCGTTTGCTGGTTCCCGGAGCGCTGGCCAAGTATGCAGACCTGACCAAAGAAGTGAAGCTGATGGGGAATGGTGATCGCATCGAGATTTGGAGCAAGTCTCGATACGAAGAAATGTTGAACGAGGACATAGATATGGGGGCGCTTTCCGAAGAAGTCATGGGCGACCGAGATTCCAAGGATGAGTGATGCAGGCTACCACGAACCCGTCCTTTTGCGGGAGAGCGTGGATGCGCTGATAGAAGATATAAACGGCGTCTACGTAGACGTCACCTTTGGCGGGGGAGGGCATTCCCGCGAAGTTCTTACAAGGTTAGGGGATAAAGGCAAGTTGATCGCGTTTGACCGCGATGAAGATGCGCAGAGCAATGCGATTGATGATCCGAGATTCACTTTAGTGCCCTCGGATTTTCGCTTTATGCAGAATCACCTCCGCTTTTTGGGTCACCGAAAGGTGGACGGAATACTGGCAGATTTGGGTGTATCATCTCATCAGTTTGACGTGCCCGAGCGAGGATTTTCCATTCGCACGGAAGGGAAGCTCGATATGCGAATGGGCAAGTCTACCGAATTGACTGCCGCCAAAGTGGTCAACAAGTACGAGGAAGCCGAGCTGATCCGGGTGTTGAAAAATTACGGTGAATTAACCAACGCCAAGCATTTGGCTTCGATTATTGTCGCTAAGCGCAACGAGCAGAAATTTCAGACCACCGAAGATTTGGTTCAAGCCATCGAGAAAGTTTTTCCGCCACAAAAGCGAATGCAAGGGTTGGCAAAGGTCTTTCAGGGGATCCGCATCGAAGTAAACGATGAAATGGGTTCGCTTGAAGCATTGCTAAAGCAATCGGTAGAAGTGCTTAAGCCATCGGGAAACCTTGTGGTGATATCCTATCACAGCTTGGAAGACCGACCCGTAAAGCGGTTTATGCGAGCCGGTGATTTGGACGGAGAAGTGAAAAAAGACTTTTATGGAAATCCGCAAAGACCCTTTACGCCACAGCCGGGAAAACCCATTACCCCTTCGAGAGAGGAGATTGAAAAAAATAGCAGAGCACGCAGTGCAAAATTGAGAGTAGCAAAGAGAAATGAGTAAAGCAGGAGAAACCAAAAAGACAAAGAAGCGCGGCCTCGCCAAGGGGTTGAGCTCCCTGCTGAGCGGCAATTTCTTGACGCGCAGTTTGGTTCAAGCCAATCTGCCTTTTATTTTCTTCCTGGTGGTGATGATGATTTGCTACATCGGCTACGGCTACTTCGCCGAGAAAAATGCCAAGGATTTGGTACAAGCCGAAACCGAATTAAGAGAAGTCAAAGCTGCCAATCTCTCCATCAATGCCAGATTGGAAAAACTGAAGCAACAATCGCAAGTGGCTCGATCCATCAGCGATCTCGGTCTTAAAGAATCCACCGATCCGCCTAAGGTTATTCGCATTCCCAAATCAGAAGAAGAGTAAGATTATGGGAGAGCGCAAACATATCATTAACAAGGCCTACCTGGTTTTCCTTGCCATCTGTCTCTTTTCACTTTTTGTGTTGGGCAAGATTGTCATGATCCAGTTTATGGAAGGGGAGAAGTGGGAGGCGAAAGTTGAGAAGCTGACTACCGATTTACGTGAAATCACTCCGGTGCGTGGTAATGTCTACACCGCCGATGGCAATATGTTGGCTACCTCAGTCCCCATCTACGAGATTCGGATGGATATGAAGTGCGAAGGTTTTGATGAAGAAGCTTTCGCCGAAGAAATTGATTCTCTTTCAATCAAGTTGAGTGATTTGTTTGAGAATAAGTCTGCCACGGCATACAAGAATGATCTTCTCGCAGCCCGTAAAGAGGGAAACAGGTATTATCGAGTAAAGGGCAAGGTAGAGCACGATCAATTGCTCGAAGCCGAGAACTTTCCGTTTTTCAGGAGAGGTCGTTTTAAAAGCGGTGTCATCTTTGAAAAAAACACGGTCAGAAAACGTCCGTTTGGGAGCCTCGCTGCACGAACGGTAGGGTATGAGCGTGAAGGTGTTCGACCCGTGGGACTCGAAGGAGCCTATGATGTCGAGCTTCGTGGAATACCCGGAAAGCGCTACGAAAAGCGCCTCGCCGGCGGTACGTGGATGCCCATAGACAATACCAACGAAGTGGAGCCGCAAGACGGTTACGACCTATACACTACCATTGACATCAACATTCAGGATGTGGC
>DATFKV010000310.1:0-6650 GCA_035268465.1 Cryomorphaceae bacterium
AACATTTTATGTCCGTATGCTTGATGGCCTACATCCCATACCAACTGATCGTAAGGTGTATTGAAAACGTAGTGAAGCGCAACGGTGAGCTCTACAACACCTAAGCTGGCTCCAAAGTGTCCACCTTTAGTCGAAACCACATCGATAATGTAATCGCGCAATTGAGCACTGAACTCTTCCAGTTCTTGCTCCTTGATTTTTGATCGTAAGTCAGCGGGGATTTCTACTTTGTCTAGAAGGTGACCTGCTTTATATTCACTCATAGAAGTGGCATTAGTAGGGAACTAACAAAAGTAAAAAATAAATGTTGCCGTAAGGCTGATTTAACCCGGCTACCACCTAGCGTGATCGTCGAATTTTTTGAGGATACTGACGGGTATGAAATACATCCATAATTTCAACTATACTTCGACCTTTTTGGACTCGGTAGATTATCTTGTATGACTGATGTACGAGATATCGATATTCACTTTCTTCTCCATTTAACAATTCTTCAATGCGACCTATTTTAGGTTGCTCTTGAAGTATGAGCGTGGCCTTTGCAATTTTTGCTGTTTCATTTCTTGCAATTTTTACACCTGCATACTCGAGGTAATATTCATAAATCTCTCTAAGTTTCAGCTTGGCGAAGTCTGTCCAAAATATCTTCACTTCCATCCCTCTATTTCGGAGAGAAGCTTACTGAGCTCGGTTAATCTTCCGTTTTCAGAGTCGGCAATTGATCTATCAATACGCCCTTTAAATTCTTCAGGACTCATGGCTTTCAAATCATCTCGATCCCAAACTTTCTCCACTTTCAATAGTTTCTCAAGCCTGGAAATTGCATCCGCGTTTTGAAGCTTTAGGAACTCTTGAATAAATTCTAATTTGCGCGTCTGTAAATCCATAACCCTTGTTTATCCATCAAAAATACGAAACCTTTATTTGCGGAAAAAGAAGATTCGAAGCCATAATAATCAATTGAAAAAAGATGCTCCTCAAATAAAACTCTACCGCTCAATCGAATAACCCGTTTCCTTTTTGTGAATGAACTTGTACTTCATCTTAGCCAAGATCAGGTACATCACAGGCACGATAATCAAGGTTAAGAAGGTCGCGAATGACAATCCGAAAATGATTGTCCACGACATCGGTCCCCAGAAAATGACATTGTCCCCTCCCACGTAAATCTTAGGATCCAATTCGCTAACCAAACTGAAGAAGTCGATGTTCAACCCGATGGCCAGCGGAACCAGACCTAAAATAGTGGTGATGGCCGTTAACAGTACGGGACGAAGCCTCGTTCTACCTCCCTCGACTATTGCATAGGCCGTTTCTTCGAAAGGAAGAATTTCATCCGTAGGCATGTTCAGCTCCTCTTTTCGGCGGGTGCGAATTAAATTGGTATAATCGATCAAAACGATGGCGTTGTTCACCACAATTCCCGCCAAGGAAATGATTCCGATCATCGTCATGATGATAATGAAATCCATATTGAAAATAACCAAGCCGAGGAATACACCGATCAAACTGAATAGCACGGCGAACCCAATGATAAACGGCGTAGAAATGGAATTGAACTGAGCCGTGATAATGATGATGATCATAAACAGGGCCAAGGCCAATGCGGTGGTCAAGAAGTCGAGTTCTTTGGCTTGCTCCTCTTGCTGTCCTGTAAACAAGACTTTCGTTTTAGGATCGCTATCGTAATCCTTTACCATCTCCTTCATCTTGTTCACGATTTCGGTAGAGTTGTACCCCGTGAGAACATTCGAAGAAATGGTGATCACCCGATCCAGGTCGCGCCGCTTCACCGCGCTGAAGGTGCTCGATTTTTCGGCTTCAGCCACGGATGAAATGGGTACCTGAACAATTTTCCCCGTGGATTGGTCGCGGAAGGTCAGGCGCATGTTCATCAAGGCGTCTTCATTGTCGCGGTAGTGCTTCTGGAGACGCACGTTGATCGGGTAATCGTCTTCGCCGTCTTTGTAGGTAGACACTTCCTTCCCAAACAGGGCGGTTCGCATGGCATCGCCGATTTGATAGGTAGATACATTGAGCCTTCGCGCTTTGGCGCGGTCGATGAGTATCGGCATCTCGGGTTTTCCCGTTTCAATGTCGAGTTTGAGCTCTTCTACACCGGGAATATTCTGATCCTCAAAAAAGGATTTCAGACCCAAGGCATCGGCCATAATCTTCTCGTAGTCTTCTCCGCGCACTTCTATATTAATGGGCGCTCCTTGAGGCGGACCTGCCTCGTTTTTGCTCACGGTTACCTGAGTACCCGGATACCCGCGAAGTTCACCTCGAATTCGTTCCAAAACTTCACTGGTTTCGAGTCCTCGGCGGTCTTGAAACTTCACAAATTGAACGGTAATTCGCGCTTTATGCGGCGTATTGGCTTGAGAGAAACCCTGAGCGGGATCGCTGGTTCCATCTCCTACCTGACCGATAACCGACTCAACGAGAAAAGGAATTCGCTCGCCGTCTTTTTGGATGTGGTACTTGTCGTCGTCCAGAATTTCAATCACGCGTTTCTCCAGCTCGAGAGCGGTGCGATTGGTTTCCTCAATATCGGTCCCGATGGGTTTTTCGATAAAGATGTTCAAGTATTGCGGCTCGTTGATCGGAAAGAATTCCACTTTGGGAGGAAACACGCCAAAAAGCATTAGCGAACCAATTAGCAAAAGAAAAGTTCCTCCAAGGAAAGCGTACGGACGCTTGCCATTCAGCGCGTAACTCAAAAATTGCTTGTAATAATCCTCAAGCTTCGGAAGAATTTGGTTTTGAAGTCGCCTGGTTCCCGGAGCGAGGATGTAAATATTCAGAATCCCTGAAATCCCTATAAAGAGGGAAATATTTCCGAAAATCATCACAATACTCTCATCCGCGACAAAAGAAATGACGTCCAGAACAATCCCCACCGCGATGAAAATCAAGCTGTTTTTGAGCATCTTCCCCTTGTTGATATCGGGCTCTCCCACTCTCATGTAAACCGAAGTAAGAACCGGATTGATCACCAGTGCTACAAAGAGCGAGGAGGACAAAACGATGATGAGCGTAATGGGCAAAAAGAACATGAATTCTCCGAAAAGGCCGGGCCAAAACGCCAAGGGCAAGAAGGCCGCCAGCGTAGTGGCCGTAGATGCAATAATGGGGATGGCTACCTCTCCGACTCCGAGCTTAGCCGCCTGAATGGGCGGGTAACCTTCATCCATCAGACGATAGATGTTTTCTACCACCACAATTCCATTGTCCACCAGCATTCCCAAAGCCAAGACCAACCCGAAGAGTACCATCACATTGAGTGTAACACCTAAAGCTCCCAGAATCAAAAAGCTCAGCAGCATGGAAAGGGGAATGGCAATTCCCACAAATAATGCATTCCGCAAACCGAGGAAGAACAATAGCACTCCCGTCACCAGTAGTACTCCGAAGATGATGCTATTCAGAAGTTCATCAACTTGAGTTCGCGTTTGATCACTTTGATCGTTCGTTATGGATATCTGAAGATTTTCAGGAAAGATTTCGGCTTTCGCATTTTCAATGATCTCAGAGATTTTATCCGAAGCTTCGATCAAGTTTTCACCGGCGCGCTTCTTCACGTCAATCATGACCACGGGCTTGAGGTACTCCCGAGCGTAACTCTCGGTTTCCTCAGGGCCGAAACTGACATCAGCCACATTTTTGAGGTAAACGACTTCTTGGTTTTCGCGCTTGACGATCACGTTTTCAATTTCCTCGACATCGCGGAATTCTCCGATAATTCGGACGTTTCGGTTGAACTCATCCACCAACAGGTCACCTCCGGAGATGGTCACATTTTCTTGGGAAATGGCGTTGGCGATATCGTCGAAGCTGATCTTCATGGCTTCGATGGCCAAAAGGTCAACGTCAATTTTAATTTCCTTGTCCATCACCCCTCGAATGTCCACCTCGGTAATTTCGGGTAGATCTTCGATTTCGTCCTCGAGGTATTCTGCGTAATCCTTAAGCTGCTCTATGGCAAAATCGCCCGATAGATTGATGTTCATGATCGGCATCATTTCCGAAATATTCATTTCGAAAACATTGGGATCGGCAGGTAAGTCTTGTGGGAAATCACGATCGCTCATCGCGATGTCCACCTTGTCTTTCACTTTTCTAAGTGCCTCATCTACACTTACGTCAAAGTTAAATTTCACCTGAATGGTGGAATAACCTTGAACGCTGGTAGAGTTGATTTCATCTACTCCTGTAATGGAGTTGATTTCTTTTTCAAAAGGTCGGGTAATCAGTTTTTCAATATCCAGCGGCGAGTTCCCGGGGTAAGGAGTACCCACATAAATTTCGGGGGTAACCACGTCGGGGAAATTCTCCTTGGGCATGCTCATGTAGGAGGCAATCCCGCCTAGGAAAATGATGATAGCCAGAACGAAAACCGTCGTTTTGTTATCTACGGAAAGCGAAGAAAGGCCAAACTCTTTATACCCTTTCCCGCTTTTTTCGGGTGTATTTTCTGCCATCGCTATACTGTCGTTTTTTTCACTTTATCGCCGTCTCTTACTTTTCTGGAGCCTTTGTCGATCAGCTGATCGCCTTCTGACAAACCCACTTTTACAACGGTTTGACCCAGATAGGATAGCCCCGTTTTGATAGGAGTCTTTCGCGCAACGAGGTCGTTTTTATCGTCGGATTCCAGCGTAAAGACATAATCATCACCGGCACCGTCTTGCATAATCACCGATGAAGGGATCACAATCGCATTTTCTTCGGTATAATCGTTTATTTTCAATACCACCAAGGAATTCGGTCGCAGCACGTCTACTTTTTCTGCCATTTCCACGCGTATTTCAAATGAGCGGTTGGCCGGGTTTATGTAATCCCCCACCCGCGATATCGCCGATTTCACCGTATCGTTTCTGTTTACAATCACCCAAACGGAATCACCTTTTGACAGATCGCCGATGTAACGTTCCGATATATCTGCATTGATGTATAGCTCGTCGATATTGACCAGTCGAACCACCGGTCCGGACATTCCGACTAACTCTCCGACTTTTGGAAAAATCTTGTCCACGACTCCGTCAAAAGGAGCAACCACTGATGATCTCTGCCGCTGCTCTCGCAAAGTAGCGAGGGAGTTTTCCAATGATTCTTTTCGATTTTTCGCTTCCAAAAACTGCACCTCGCTGCCGATATTTTGGTCCCACAAGCGCTTCTGCTTTTCGTAAAGCGTTTCGGCCAAGTCAAGCTGGGTTTCTACCTCAGCCATGTTTTTTTGAATCAAGTCCACATCTTGCATGATCAAGGTTTGGCCTTTTTTGACCGATTCACCTTCACTCACTTTAATCGATTGGACAACTCCTGAATTCTCTGCATTTATGACGGCCGATTTATCCGATTGGACATTTCCATAGACTTCAAAATAGTGCTTGAATGCATCCTTGCCGGCTGTAATTCCCGTTACGAGCTTGTCCTCGACGGTGGAATCTTTTTCAGCAATTTCTCGCTCCAGCGCTAAAATGCGATCGTCCAATTCCGTCCGAACGGATTTCAAAGAATCTCTTTCGGCCTTGAGGTTTTCCAAATCACCTTCGGGGGCACCGCCACAAGCCGCCACCATTAGGACGATGAGTCCCAAACCAAAAATCTTCATTGCGGTTTTATTAAGTAAGTTCATTTTCTAAAGTGTGTTTAATGCTTTGTCAAGTGCTTTTTTGGCATTGAGTAGTTCAAGCGCCGTTTGGATGTATCGGGTTTGCTCTTGGAGCAATTGGTTCTCGGAAATATTCAATTCAAAACTATCAGCAACCCCCTCAGAATACTTGATGGTGGTCTTTTGATTGATCCGCTGAGCCAATTCAAAACTTCGCTTTTGATTCTCCCAGTTTTTCAAGGCCCCTTCGTAATTGCTACGAGCTCGGGCTATTTCCAATTTCAGCCCGTCCTCTGCCTGCCTTAACTGCAGCTGACTTTGCTCATAAGCGATCTGAGATTGCTGGAGCTGGCGCTTTCGCTGAAAACCACTGAAAATTGGAATATTCAAGGTAGCTCCCACAATGGTAGTGGGAAAGTAAGGAGCGCCTGATTGAAAAAATTCAAACTCATTGCTTTGACCCACTTGTTGATGCGTGAAGAATGCCGAAAGAGAAGGATAAAAAGTGGCCTTGTCTCCTCGGATTTGCAAATCAGCCAGTTCCACATTGGTTTTGGCCAACAAGTAATCGGGGTGCGTTTGCAAATTGGGCTCCCGATCCAAATATTGAGGCAAATTGCTCAACGCCACCAATGATTCGATGTCATCGGTCAGAGTGATCTCCCGATCGATGGAAAGGCCCATGATGTAGAGTAAAGACTGCTTGGAAATATTGAGAATTCGTTGCGTGTTATCGCGGCTGATGATGAGCTTGTTGCGGTTCAACTCCAATTGATCAACATCCTGTTCTTCTACCAAACCGTTTTCGTAAAGCGCTCGCGTTTCTCCCAAGGTCTTTTCAAGGTTGGTCACATTCTCCGTTAGGATATCAAAATTGGCTTGAGCCAATAAAGCCGTGTAATACGCATCGGCAGTGGCCACTTTTATTTCTTGTTCGGCTTTGCTTTGCTGTACACGTGATAGCTCTACTACCGTTTTTGCCGCTTGCAAGCCAATGAGGTAAGTTCCATCGGCAATGAGTTGTGTGGCGGTA
>DATFKV010000311.1:0-12930 GCA_035268465.1 Cryomorphaceae bacterium
CCTCTATTTGGGTCTGAGAGTAACGGTCCAGACCTATACCATCTCCATCTTGATTGGCAAAACCAGAGGTCAAAACATCAATTCCACCAAACCACTGACTGCTGGCACCACGGGTGGTAATTGCAATAATCCCCCCGGTAGCGTCACCGTAGCTGGCAGGAATTCCACCGGTCATTACCTGAACCTCTTCTATGGCAGCTTTTGGCAAATTCGTGTTTCCACGTATTTTTATACCATCTATATAGTAAAAGGTGTTTTCTTCACGGGCTCCTCGAATAGATGTACCGTCGTTATTTTGTTGAACACCTCCAACCGTAGCAGCGATGGCATTAGCGTTTCGCCCTGGCATTCTGGCAATATCTTCACGACTCACGGTTCCTCCGGAAGATCCACCGTCTTTGTCTATAAGAGGCACATTGTATTCAACAACCTCGAATTCCTTTAAGCGAACACCTGCGTCGAGCTCAATGTCGACGAAAGTAATCTTATCGTTATTAATCTGAACGCCTTCGATCTTCTTGGCATTGTAGCCAACGTAAGAAACAAGGACATCGTAAACTCCGGGGGGGATTGGCTTAATGGTATACTTACCATCAAAATCCGTAGCACTTCCGGTCACCTGACGGTCGCCTTTTTGGAGTACAATGTTTACAAATGGGAGAGGTTCACCCGTTTCAGAATCAACTAGAGTTCCTTTCAAAGTACCCGCCCCAACTTGGGCAAACAGTGAAGTAGAGAATACAAGGAATACAAATCCTAGTAAGTAGAGGTTACGCACCATAAATCTCGGTTTACAATTTTTAACTTTTTCGCAACAAGGCCGTAAATATATAGAATTTTGGTTCACTTAAACAAAGTCCTCAACCAGACATATGAATCAATACTATTTTTACAAACCAAGCTTCTGAAGGCTAACGATTAAGGGTTGAACAAACCCTGAGCAGAGTGTAATTAATCTCTTTCGAGACCTTAAAGATAAGGCGAGAAGTTTGTTCTTGACAAGAAAAAGCCAAAAACGAATTCACAAATCTTTACATCTCAGGAATCCTAAGCTATGGTTATCTGGGCTTCTTTGTGAAAAGTCGCGTAAAGAATCCGTCTTCATTCTTATCTTTCTTTACGCGCTTCAAGCGGCGTTCATTCTTTTTCATCCGTTTCTTCGTTTCCTTGGTCTGAATCTTCTCGTGCTTTTCCCGCCCTTTTTCTATGGCCTCATCATCTTGCTCTTTCCGATCTTCTTGAAGCTTCTTGAATTCTTTGTATTGCTTCTTTGTCTTTACCGGTTTCTCCTTTTGAGCAGAAGCTCCTATGGAGATTAGCATTCCTGAGATAATGATGATTAAAATGTGAAGGCTATTTTTGCGTTGTAACATAATGACTCGAAAATATAAAAATTTGAAACGTCTTTTTACCCTTGGAGGTCTTCCTCTGTTGATCATCCTCTTTCTAACTACGAGCTGTCGCGATGACGACGAAAATGAACGAGTTCCCAGAATTCAGACGGACATAACCCTGAACTTAAACTTGCCCGAATATAACATTCTGTTAAATCCCGGTGGATGGCTTTACCTAACGGGTGGCTCCAGAGGAATTATTGTGTACAGGGTCAATAATGATGAATTCTCGGCTTTCGACAGGCACTGCACTTATAATGTTCCCGAAGCGTGTCGGGTTTTCGTAGATGAAAATTCCGGACTCACGGCGAAAGATACCTTGTGTTGTGGCTCTGTGTTTGAAATCATAACAGGAAATGTCGTAGAAGGTCCTGCTCAATTTGCGTTGCAGCCGTTTCGAACTCAGTTCAATCAGAACTCGGATATTCTGAGGATTTACAATTGAATAATTGGAAATGAGTACTGAGGTAGTCGATTATTTAGATTTACACCTGAAGAAATTTAAAAATAGTGTTTTGTAAAAAGGCCGCTTCGATTGAGGCGGCCTTTTGCATTTTATCTGATGATACTTTCGACTAGTATCGGTACTCGTCTGTTTTAAAAGGACCATCAACCGCTACACCAATGTAGTCCGCTTGGTCTTTACTTAATGTATCAAGCACAACCCCGATTTTACTCAAGTGAAGCATCGCCACTTTCTCGTCCAGATGCTTTGGAAGAGTGTATACCTTATTTTCGTATTGATCGGTGTTGTTCCACAATTCCATCTGAGCCAAGGTTTGGTTCGTGAAAGAATTAGACATCACAAAAGAAGGGTGTCCCGTAGCACAGCCCAAGTTTACCAGTCGGCCTTCGGCCAACAGGATCAAGTCTTTTCCGTCCAATGTGAACATGTCTACTTGTGGCTTAATGTTGTCGTGCTTCCAGTTTTTCTTCAAGTAAGCCACGTCAATTTCATTGTCAAAATGACCAATGTTGCAAACGATTGCTTTGTCTTTCATCGCCAGGAAGTGTTTCTCGCTGATGATGTCTTTATTACCGGTGGCAGTTACAATAATATCAGCTTCGGCAACCGCATCGATCATTCGCTTAACCTCAAAACCATCCATGGCCGCTTGAAGCGCGCAAATAGGATCAATCTCGGTAACGATCACTCGGGCACCCGCACCTCTCAATGAAGCAGCAGACCCTTTTCCAACATCACCGTAACCGGCTACAACAGCAACTTTCCCTGCCATCATTACATCAGTAGCTCGACGAATGGCATCTACCAATGATTCTTTACATCCGTATTTATTGTCAAATTTGGATTTTGTCACCGAGTCGTTAACATTGATCGCAGGCATAGGAAGTGTTCCTTTGCGCATGCGCTCATACAGTCGGTGCACACCGGTAGTGGTTTCTTCCGAAAGACCTTTAATCCCATCTACCAATTCCGGATAGTTGTCCAATACCATATTAGTAAGGTCACCACCATCATCGAGGATCATGTTCAAAGGTTGTCCGTCAGGGAAAATGATCGTTTGCTCGATGCACCAGTCAAATTCCTCATCGGTCATTCCTTTCCAAGCGTAAACGGGAACTCCTGCCTCAGCGATAGCCGCTGCTGCATGATCTTGAGTAGAAAATATATTGCAACTTGACCAAGTCACGTCTGCTCCAAGCTCAACCAGTGTTTCAATCAATACTGCAGTTTGCACTGTCATATGAAGACAACCTGCGATTCGAGCGCCTTTCAATGGCTTCTCCTTTCCGTACTCTTCTCTCAGCGCCATTAAGCCCGGCATTTCAGCCTCAGCTAATGTAATTTCCTTTCTTCCCCAGTCGGCCAGGGTAATGTCCTTAACTTTATAAGGTAATTTTTGTGTTTCGGCAGAATTGCTCATTCTTTTGTGATCTTTTTGATTTCGAGGCGCGAAGATACAAAGAACCTCTTTGCCTTCATATTTATCGACTCGATTTCCGAAATTTCACCGTGAATCATGCTTTCGTATCTTTGAGTATTGACATTGAACATTAAAATTTGAATGTTTCTCTGAATCACCATGGTTTAAAAGTTGTCCCCGAAATCTGACATCTGATCTCTGACATCTGAACTCTGACATCTGATCTCTGATCTCTGACATCTGATCTCTGACATCTGACATCTGACATCTGACATCTGACAAAAATATGCCTCTCCACTATTACAGGTCACATCGAGATTGTGAAGTCACCCTTTGGAAAATAACGGAGGAGGCTTCCTTTTTTAGAGAAAAATTGGTTGAGGAGGGTTTTCCAACGGCACCGGGAGATGAAATAGCGCATCGCGATAAAGCCGTTCAATGGTACGCTTCGCGGTTTCTGCTCATCACTAGTCATCCCGCAGCCATTGACTTTTACGAGGAGCGAAAGCCTCATCTGTACAACGGTCCCAAAATTTCTTTTTCTCATTCAGATAAGATCGTCGGTGTCATGCTTTCGCAGAAAAATGCGGGACTCGACGTGCAAGTATTTGATGAAAAGTTAAAACGGATCAGAGATAAATTCACCACGGCGGAGGAATTGGCGCGCGTAAAAGCTGCCTCTGAAGTGGCGGCCCTTTCCCTTACATGGTCTGTTAAAGAGGCGGTTTTTAAGTATTACGGCACGGGAGTCCCTTTCCTTTCAGTAGAAATCGAAAATCACGATCCGGTGACAAACATGTTAAGAGTGAGTTTGCCTCGCGAAGGCAATGTTGTAATTCACCATCTTTTCGGAGATTTTCTCGATGATCTGAGTTTGGCGTATGTTCTTGAATAGATACATTTGGGCTCAATGGTGAAAATCCTCGATTCTATACATCAAGCCAAAGCGGAAGGCAAGAAATTGCTGGCTCTTTTGATTGACCCTGACTCCATGGGTAACGCAGATCAGGTAATGGATGTGGTGAACAAAGCCGAGAGTGCATCTATTGATTATATCCTATTTGGCGGAAGCCTGATCACAAAAACTGAGAAGCTCGATTCGTTGAAGATGATCAAGCAGATCACCAATATACCCGTGATCCTGTTTCCATCCAATCCGGCACAAATCCGAACGGAGGCCGATGCTATTCTTTTTTTGAGTCTACTCAGCGGCAGAAACCCGGAATTTTTGATTGGACATCATGTCACGGCTGCTCCTTTATTAAGGAATACAAATCTTGAAATTCTTCCAACGGGTTATTTATTGGTAGGCTGCGGCATCCCCACCACCGCTGAATACGTCAGTGGAACTCCTCCCATTCCCTACCACAAACCGGGCATCGCCGCGGCTACTGCCATGGCAGGAGAAATGCTGGGCATGAGGCTCATTTACCTCGACGGAGGAAGCGGAGCCGACAAGGCTGTGAGTGTCGAAATGATTTCTGAAGTGAGAAAATCGGTTGACCTTCCCTTAATAGTAGGCGGCGGAATCAGAAGTGGCGAAGCCGGCTCTGCAGCCTTTGAGGCAGGAGCAGATATGATCGTAGTCGGCAATGGAGTGGAGAAAAACCCCGATCTCATTCAGGAGTTGAGCCTTTCAAAAGATCGATCAAAATGAAGCTAGTTGTCGTATCCAGCCCTAAAGATCAGCCCAATGAAATCGTAGAGGTGATCAGAATGTTTGAGGCAGGCTTGGAATACTTTCATGTCAGAAAGCCGCGGATGGCACGAAAGGAATTGATAGAGTACATCAAACTATTTCCTGAAAAATATCGGAAGCGACTGATCATCCATAGTTATCACGGTTTAGCCTCGAATTTGAGTTTGGGTGGTATTCACCTTAGCCGAAAGCACAGGAAACGCGGAAAATTTTATCGGATTAAACTGTCTTTGAAAAGGAAGTTCAATAAGAAACTGGTCGTGACTCGAACCTTCCACAAGCTCACCGATATTACGAACGAGAAACGCAAGTACTCCTACACCTTTCTGAGTCCCGTATTTGATAGCATAACCCACAGCACGCTCTCAGGCGGATTTAGCAAAAGGGCTCTCCTCATAATGATCCCACAAGCCAGGCAGCCGGTGTATGCTTTGGGCGGTGTTACGGAAGAACGCTTTACAGAGATTTCAGATTTGGGATTTGAAGGAGCGGTGCTCCTCGGTTCCGTCTGGAACTCGGAAGAAGCACCGCATATAGTTTTCAAAAAGGCTTTGGCTGCAGCCAAAAATCTCTAGAAGCTCAAGCGCAAGCCGGCCAAGAAATTAGTACCCGCTTGAGGATAGAAGAAATTTTCGGTGATCGGCGAACCAAAAACATACGAATAAGTGTAACCATTCGAACTGTACTCAGCATCCAAAATATTGTTCACCAAGAGGCTGATTTCAATCTCTTTGAAAATCACATCCTTGATTTTGTACCCGATTCGGAAATCGTTTACCCAATACGCGTCGATTTTTTTAGCTTCATTCGATGTATTGTCCAAATATTGATCCCCCACATATTTTGAGATCAGCATGAACTCAAGCCCTTCGAGCGGCTGGTAAATTAAGCGCCCGGCGGAAATCACTTCGGGGCTGAAACTGATATCGGTGTCTTCAAATTCATTGACGAGCACGTCAAATCCGTTGGTGTAATCGTAAACCACCTCATCGAAACGCCCGATACGGTTTCGGCTCAGGGTCAAATTGGCATTCAACCAAAGATTCTTGGCGACTTGAACGGTCGCATCCGCCTCTATTCCCAGTCGGTAGCTGTCGTCCACATTTCTTCTGATCGCAGAGCCCACATCGTTTAGCTCTCCCGTAAGTACCAGCTGATTTTCGTAAATCATCGCATACCCGTTTAGGTTCAACTGAAAAGATTCCGTCTTGTAGGTATATCCCAATTCCAAATTATTTAAGGTTTCCGCTTCGGGCTCGGTGCCTTCCAAAGCGTCGATAAAATCGTTTCTCACAGGCTCGCGGTTTCCGCGGCCGAGGTACACATAGAATGCGTTTCGGCTGTTCAGGTCGTAGCGCGCTCCCACCTTGGGGTTGAAAAAGTTGAAATTTCGGGAAACGTCGATGGCCACTTGGTCATTGTCCACACCAAAAGTTTCGTAATCCACTCGTCGGTATTGGAGATCGGCCATGAAGTTCCACTTTCCTGTGGCGTACTCCCACTTTCCGTATACGCTGTAGTCATCTTTGTTTCCGACATTGAAATAATATTGCTGCAAGTGATCGATGTTTTGAGAATACTCCGCCCAAACGATCTCGCCAAAGTGATCGCCTCGGTAAAAGTGAAGACCTCCACCCAAGGTGAATTTGTGACCTCCTTTGGAGTAATCCAACGAATAGGTCGCGCCGTAAAAATCGTTTTCGAGCCAGCGCCGGCGTATCAAATCAGTTTCATAAATGGAGGCATCCATATTTAATAAGGTATCTCCTTCCATGTTCAAAATTGGATTTCCCAATTCATCTAAAACCACCATGCCGATTACTTCCGCTCCATCATCTTTAATGCTATTGTTAAAATCAGTATTCGTAGCAGACCCATCCGCAAGTGTATCATTGCTAAATAGGGTTTGATTAGCAAGCTGAATATTATCAAGTCCATAGTCCGAAAACTCATCGTCATTTCGGTATTGCTCAAAGAAACCTCGACCGTAAGTATAATGACCTGCCACCGACAATTTCAAATCTGAGTTGAACTCATGCACCAAGTGCAGCTGGTAATGATCTTGTTGGTAATCGTCCACCTCATTTTCGTAGAGGTAGAAGTTGTAAGTCCGACCCGAGTTCAGGAGATTTTGGGTTTGTTCCTCGTTGTAACCTTCATTGGCGGCGTGTTGAAGCATTCCCTCCACGTCATTTTCCAGACGCGACTGCGGCGTTCCGTACCACGATTGGTAGGTGCGCTCGGCTCCGGAGAAGGTGATGGCTTTTACCATCGTTTTTTTTCCGTAATAACCTCCGGCCAAATAATAACTTCTTAAATCGCTCGATGCTCGGTCGATAAATCCGTCGGATTGGATATTGCTCAGGCGCCCCTCAATGGCAAAACCATTATTGAGAATTCCCGAGTTAAATTCAACGGTGTGCTTTCGCGTATTGAATGAGCCGTAAGAATTGTCAATGGCACCTCCAGCTTCGGGCTCGGCATTGTTTGTTTCTAGATTTACCGATGCCCCGAAGGCACCTGAGCCATTGGTTGAGGAACCCAGTCCACGCTGAATTTGAATACTCGAAAGGCTGGAAGCCAAATCGGGCATGTTGACCCAAAACACGCCTTGCGACTCGGAGTCGTTAATCGGAATTCCATTCACCGTTACGTTGATGCGGGTTTGGTCGCTTCCGCGAATGCGCATTCCGGTATAACCTACACCCGCACCAGCGTCGCTCGTCGCCACCAATGAGGGAGTCCAATTGAGTAGAAAAGGCAGATCCTGACCAAAGTTGAGTTTCTCCAGTTCCTTCTTTTCGATGTTTTGAAAAGTGGCAGGTGCTTTTGGCGCAAGCCGGGTAGCCGTTACCACCACCTCATCGGTCACGTAAGGAAGCGGTGTCATAGAAATGGGAAAGCTGGTCTCTCCCGAAGCGAGCTTGATTTCGCTGCTGAATTTCTCATAGCCCAAATAAGTGGACTGAATCGTTACTTGATCGCGTTTTACCGTTCCAAACGAATATTTGCCATCATCATCCGTAAAAACGCCAATCAAGGCTTCTTCCAAAACTACGTGCGCGCCCGCCAGCGGATCGCCGTTTTCATCGGTCACCGTTCCTTTGAGCACAGTTTGTGCATTTGCTCCTGCAAACAAGAGCATCACAGCCGCTATGGCTGAACTTACTTTTTGAATCATTTAAATTAGTTTTTCGTTGAGGTCTCGTGCTTGGGGACAGTCGATAACCAAAACAATTAGCTCCCTACGCCGGCATTATCCGGATCAGGTATATATCCTCGACGAATTGAGGACATAGGGTATGATCTCAGCCTTTTTGAATGGGTCTCGTTCGACCGTTTTCGTGTAAGGCACCCCTGTGAGATGGGCCAAAGGTAATCGGTTGTTGGTTTTGGACAATGAAAACCAGGTGAAAAAATTCAAGGACGTGGTTTAACGCAGAGAAATAAGAGGAGTCGCGGAGTTCACAGAGTAAAGAAATGTTCAGAGCGAACCTCTGCGTTCCCTGCGCCTTCTCCCCGCCTCAGCGTTTTCCCAAACCTCAGTTTTTTACAATGGTCCTTCGCAACAAAAAGTAAAACAGGTATGTGTAAACCTCGGGTTCTCGCAGAGTAACAAGAGGAGTCGCGGAGAATTCGCAGAGGAAATTATTTAAAGAAGACAGTTAGAGAAACTTCAAACTTTTCAGCGCATTAACCGCCGAGTCGAAGCGCTCATCGCCTTGACCTTGCACTATGGAATGGGAACAGTTCCCGCTTTCTAATTCATTGCGGTAAATGTTAAATAAAACCTCACGCTCTTCGGGTGAGGGACTCTCGCGGAGCGGATCAGGGGACCAAGGAAGATCAGGCTTGCAGAGCAAATAATGGTCGTACTTTCGCAATAACACCGATTGCTTCACAAATTTTGAAACACGACCAAAGCGGTATTTCGACCAAATTTTCAAGACGAGCATATCCGTATCGAAGAGGCAGATTTCTTTGGCAGCAGCCATGGCTTTTTCCTCCTCGGCAATCTGACCTCGACAGATTTCATCCAAATCCTCAAAAGAATAGTCGGCGCCATTCTTTTCCAAATAAATGCGCGCAAACTCGGGAGCATAAACCGTATCAAAATGTTCTGCTAAGGCTTTCGCCAAATCAGATTTGCCGCTGCTCTCGGGCCCGGTTATGGCAATGCGCATCATGAGGTTTCTATTTGATTGATGAAATCCTTTCGCCATTCAAAATAACCGTAGACGGCAAGAATGGTGTAGACCAAGGAGAGCATGGCATAAACATTTAAGTCACGAGAAAAGTAGAGATAAATGGTCAGTGCATTGATGCAAATCCAGTAAATCCAATTCTCGATAATTCTCTTGGCCACCATCCAGGTGGCAATAAAACTGAAGATGGTCGTAAAGGAGTCGAGCAATGGCATCTCGGCATCGGTAAACGTTTGGAGCAGAAAAAACAGACCAACGGTGGCGGCATAACCAACCAACAGAATGACTATGTGAGTCGATACCCGCAGTGACCTGATGTCAAACTTTCCCGAATCGGTTTTTCCTCGGCTCCAGGCCCACCATCCGTAAAATCCCATAATGACATAATACGTGAAGAGAACGGATTCGGCGTAGATTTTCGAGTCGATAAAAAGCCAAATGCTCAATGCCGAACCGATGATCCCCAATGGCCAGCACCAGATGTTTTCGCGCGCAGCCAGAATCACGTAGCCTATGTTAAATGCTACGGCTGTGTATTCAAGGATCTCAGCCGTCATAGCGGTATCCCAGGTCAAGATCGCCTTCCAAGGTTTTAATGACAAACGAGGCTTTTACGCCGTTTTGATAGACCTCTTTGATGGAATTTCTGAGCGTATCAAATACCAGATCGAGATCACCTTTGACCTGTGTACTCATTGCATTTACGCGAATTTCTAATGCAGATTCTCGGTGGAGTAGTTCAAGAAAAGCCAGCACTTGCGTTTCGTAATCTTCGCGCAAAGGATACATGGATATTTCGAGGGTAGCAGTCATATTAATTGCAATTACAAGGTGATGAAAAATAGATTTTAATGTTCGGATATTGATCGCGAATGGCTTCTTGTTCAGCCTTATTGAGTTCAGTCAATCGAAGGTCAATTTTCACCAAATGATCCAAGCCTTCCGGCAAGCGACTGATTTGCGTACCGCGTAGATCGAGCTCTCGCAAAGACTGAAGTTCGGCTACTTCATTTGGCAGAAATGTCAAAGCACTGTTTTTGAAACTCAGCAATTTCACCTCTTCTAGCTTGGTAATCCCATTCGGAAATGTGGCTGGTTGAATATTTTCCAGCACTAAACTATTGATCTTCTTTCCTGCGAAACACTTCGGAAAATCGAATAGGATGGCGTTTTTCACTTTGAGCTCATCAAAATTGCAATCGCAAAAATCAGATAAGTCCGATGCATCCTCGCCCTTCAGCTTGAGCGTTCCGTTTTTAATCCGTTCGCAGGGATTCTTTTCCAGATCAATCGGTAAAATGTACATCGTCCAAATCGTCGAGATGACGATCAGCCACGAGAGCGTCTTTTTGGAGTTGAGCACTAAGTTGGTCGAGGCTGTCAAATTTGATCTCATCACGTATTCTGTCTACGAAGGTAACCTTGATTTCCTTTTCGTAAAGGTCTCCGTCAAAATCAAAGAGGTTTACCTCCAAAATTCGTTGATCGGAATTGCTGACGGTCGGACGGCTGCCCAAATTGGCCATGCCTCGGTATAGGTGTCCTTCAAAAGTAGCCGTTACTGAGTAAACTCCTTCACCGGGAATGAGCTTGTAAGGTTTTAGCGGCTCAACATTGGCGGTGGGAAATCCGATGGAGCGTCCGATTCGTTGTCCCTTTACGACTTTCCCGGTCACGGAATAGCGGTAGCCGAGAAACTCATTGGCTTTGGCCAAATCTCCTTCGAGCAAAGCATTTCTTATTTTAGTGGAGCTCACATTCACATCGTCAATCTCCTGAGCTGAAATCTCCTCTACTTCAAAACCATATTTCGGAGCCATGTTTTTCAGTTCTTCCAAATTCCCCTCTCGATTTCGCCCAAAATGATGGTCGTAGCCAATCACCAATTTGGCAACATTGATTTCTTTTACCAGGATATCTCGCACGTATTCGAGGGCGGTGATTCTGCTGAAGTCCAACGAAAACGGATGAATGATCAAGTGATCAATTCCCGACTGCTCGAGAAGTTCAATTCTATCCTCAAGTGTGGAAAGAAGTTTGAGCTCGTTGTCATCGGGAAAAAGCACTAACCTCGGGTGGGGCCAAAAGGTGAGCAGGACGGATTCGCCGCCCTGTTCTTTTGCCAATTCCTTTATTCTTTCGAGGATGGTTCTGTGGCCGATATGCACCCCGTCAAAAGTTCCCACGGTAACGATAGAGCCGGAGGTAGGGTGAAAATCGGAAACATCGCGATATACTTCCAAGTTAGTTTCCTTTGTTTTTGTAGGATTAGGGCTGTGAGGCGGCCTCAAAATTATGAAAAATTAAATGCGTTAGGCGGGTTGGTAATAACCAAGTTAAATTTTAGCTTTGCACCGCAATTTAGCGACCCTAAAAGTCAAATCTTAACACAACAAAAATGGCGAATAATACCGGTAAAGTAGTTCAGGTCATCGGACCGGTAATTGACGTAAGTTTTGCAGATGAGCAAAATTTGCCGAACATTTATGACTCTTTGGAAATCACCAGAGCCGATGGCTCTATATTGGTTCTCGAGTGTCAACAACACGTAGGTGAAGATACCGTGCGTACCATTGCAATGGAAGCTACCGACGGAATCGCAAGAGGAACCAAAGTGGTAAACACAGGTAATCCCATCGTAATGCCCGTCGGCGAGCAAGTGAAAGGACGCCTTTTCAACGTAACCGGTGATGCCATCGATGGTATCGGTGATGTTTCAAAAGAAGGTGGTTCACCCATTCACCGCGCAGCTCCCAAATTCGAAAACCTTTCGACAGCTAACGAGATTCTCTACACCGGTATTAAAGTAATCGACCTGATCGAGCCATACTCGAAAGGGGGAAAGATTGGTCTCTTCGGTGGAGCAGGAGTTGGTAAAACCGTATTGATCCAAGAGCTGATCAACAACATTGCAAAGGGATATTCAGGTCTTTCCGTATTCGCAGGAGTAGGTGAAAGAACCCGTGAAGGGAACGATCTTCTGCGCGAGATGCTCGAGTCAGGAATTATCACCTATGGTGATGAATTTATGGAAAGCATGGAAAGCGGAGGATGGGACTTGTCTAAAGTAGACAAGGAGAAGATGAAAACTTCACAAGCTACTTTCGTATTCGGTCAGATGAACGAACCTCCCGGAGCGCGAGCACGTGTAGCACTTTCAGGATTGACAATGGCGGAGTATTTCCGTGACGGTGATGAAGGCGACACTCAAGGAAAAGATATCCTTTTCTTTATCGACAACATTTTCCGATTTACGCAAGCCGGTTCTGAGGTATCAGCACTTCTTGGACGTATGCCATCGGCGGTAGGTTACCAACCTACACTCGCCACAGAGATGGGTGCGATGCAGGAGCGAATTACTTCTACCAAGCGTGGATCGATTACATCTGTACAAGCGGTTTACGTACCTGCAGATGACTTGACTGACCCTGCACCGGCGACGACATTCTCTCACTTGGATGCAACAACGGTACTTTCGAGAAAGATTGCCGAGCTTGGAATTTATCCGGCGGTGGATCCTTTGGACTCAACCTCTCGAATTTTGAGTAGAGAAATTGTTGGAAACGAACACTACGACTGTGCTCAACGGGTAAAAGAAACGCTTCAGCGCTACAAGGAACTTCAAGACATCATTGCCATTTTGGGTATGGATGAATTGAGTGAAGAGGATAAACTGATCGTAAGCCGAGCGCGACGTGTTCAGCGATTCCTTTCACAGCCTTTCCACGTGGCCGAGCAATTTACCG
>DATFKV010000312.1:0-2212 GCA_035268465.1 Cryomorphaceae bacterium
CTGAATACTTTGAAATCCGCTGGCAGGTCGCAACAAATCACGAAAGTCCAGAAAATCCAAAGAACTCATGGTCTCCATCACGTTGATTTGGTCTACCAATAGTCGAAGAATTTCGATGATCCGTCGGCTGCGATGAACCACCACTTGCAGGGTTTGGTCGTTGTCGTTGATCTCGGGCTTAGACAAAAGGTCGGTTATGGAATCAAGCTCATACAAAACTTGCTTAAACCATAATTCATAAGCCTGATGGATGACGATGAAAAGCATTTCATCATGAGCTTCAACTCCTTTCTTGTCGCTCTCCATTTCTTGTGCTCCGAGAATTTTATCGAGTTGCAAATAGTCTTTGTAGTAAACTTCTTTTTTGGACATTATCGAGTGGGTTCAATGGGCTCGCAAGATAGGAATAGAAGAGGGAAGCCAAACTGATTTTTGTCAATCGACGTATCGACCGGCATTGGTCACGTAATCATGGCATTCCATTTTAAAGCTAATGATCTCGGGCTTTTTGAAGGGTACGTCCCAACCACCGTTGTAAGAAACGGATTTCGGCATTAGCCAACCATCTACCAACATATTCTCCACTTTGATGGAAATGTCAAAATCAAATAAAATGGTTTTGTGCGCCAATCTGTATTCACGTGCGATGACTTCGTGGGTATCGCGGTGGAAGTAAGACGTCATATCCCGAATCACTACTTCATCCTCTTCGCCTTCTTTCACAAAACTTGAAAAGGCAATACAGGGAATGGTATCATTGTATTCGTAGATGAAAATGGAGTAATCGTAAAATGGAACCATCTCTTGGCTGAAGATGGCAAGCTTGTCGCCGATGAAAGGGACATTGTCGATCGGTTGCCCCGGGTTGAACAACATTTTCTTCAGTTGGGCTTTGTGCTTTTCGATTTTTGAGTCGGCCTCCAGTTCCTGCTCGCGCTGCACCATCTCATTGGATACCTTTCGTTTTTCGGTCGGAAAAAAGACATCGTCGTACACTTCCGCGGTGAGGTAACGCCAATCACCGTTTCGCTTTTTGATGCGGCCGTTCGTTTTTTCAAATGTTATTTCAACCCATTTCTCTTCATCGGTGCTGAGGAATTGGCGCGCCTTTCGCTGTAAGGTCGCAAACTCCTCTTCGTCCTTATTGTAGACCGTCATCGCACCTTTAATGTCGTGGGGAAAGTACTTCAGGTTGAGAAAAGCCTGGTAAAAGGTGGTGTCTTCAATGACTTGAGAAATGAAATCTTCCACATTGAAATCCTCAATGGCAGCGCGAACGACAAACTCGTCCATGGTCACCATTTTGGCTATTTCGGTTTCTTGCGCTTTCGAGCCTAAAGAAATAATGACGAGAAGAGATAGAAAGGCAACTCTCATAGCTCAAAATAACGAAAATTGAGTCTATAAGTTTTGAAGTAAGGTAATGAGTAGGCTTATTTTGAACGCAGAGGCGGAGAGAAGGCGCAGTGGTCGCAGAGAGATTGGTTTGAAAATGACAACGTTCTGATTAAGGCAAGTGGCAAATTAAAAACCCGACTGTTTCAAGTCGGGCTTTTAAAAATAGGAAAACCTATAAGCCGGATTCTGTTTCCTTCGCCGAGGCAAAAGAATTCCATCATTTATCTGGCCCTGCCGTTGCCGGCAGGATCTAGCAGCCTACCCTCCGAGATCGAGCGAGCAGCTCTCAAGCCTCGGTTTACATGGCCTTACAGTCCGCGGGGTTTACCTCTCGGCGATGTCACCACCGCCGACTGTGGGCTCTTACCCCACTCTTTTCACCCTTACCCCGATAGCTATCGGGGCGGTATTGTCTCTGCGGCACTTTCCATAATTCTCCCGATAGAAATCAGGAGAACCTCTTCCCGTTAGGAAGCGCGGTGCTCTGTACTGTCCGGACTTTCCTCACCCAAATCAAGTTCAGGAGCGATGGAACGGTTTGTGATGCAAAATTAACTAAATTCGACACAAACCACTCCAACATGAAATCTTATCTATTTCTTCTTTTTCCATTTCTAGTGGCTGCCTGCACGGAGTCTTCCGTAGAACTTGTATCAGGCCCGGAGCTTTTCAACAAACACAATTTTTACATCACCGAAGTGAATGAGGAAAACCGCGCCGGTGTGCGAGAAGTAGATATCATTTGGAAAGAAGCCACCTTCGGAAGAGTAACCTCCGAACCTGTATTTCGAAACCACCTATTGAAAGAGGTCGA
>DATFKV010000313.1:0-5455 GCA_035268465.1 Cryomorphaceae bacterium
CACCGCCAATGATTTTGTTCTGTCGCTACTGGTTTTGACCGCTGCGGTGATGAAGGCCGACGGCAAGGTGCTCAAATCAGAATTGGACTACGTCAAAAACTTCTTGGAGAAACAATTTGGGAAAGGAAAAGCGCAAGATCAGATCTTGTTATTGCGCGACATTCTAAATCAACCCTTAGACGTAAGAGCCGTTTGCTTGCAGATTAAGCAGAATATGCAGCACCCGTTGCGACTTCAACTTCTACACTATATATTTGGCTTGGCCACTGCTGATGGAAAACTAGACGTCGCAGAGGTTAAAGTCATTGAGAACATTGCTTCTTATTTGGGCATTAGTCAGAAAGACTACCAGTCGATCAGGGCCATGTTTGGACATGATAGTGAAAGCGCCTATAAGATTTTGGAAATAGACGAGAATGCCGATGAAGCAGCCGTAAAAAAGGCTTACCGCAGAATGGCGGTAAAGTACCATCCTGATAAGGTAGGGCATTTGGGTACCGAATTTCAAACTGCGGCTAAAGAGAAATTTCAAAAGGTCCAAGAAGCTTACGATGCCATCAAAAAGCAACGAAATTTTAAGTAGTGAAAGAGAAGAGAAACCTTGTAGGAGCTGTGCTTATCCCTTTTCTGTTTGTAATGGTTTTATGGATAATTCATTTCACGGCAGGAGAGATAGGTTTTGATCTCACCACATACGGACTCTACCCCAGAAAAGCCAGTGGACTTTTTGGAATTGTAACTATCCCTTTTATCCATGGTAGCTGGTCTCATTTAATTAATAATTCGATTCCCCTACTTGTCTTGGGATGGGCGCTTTTCCACTTCTACCCCACCCTAGCTTGGAAAACGATTTTTTGGGTGTGGATATCAAGTGGAATTTGGCTCTGGATATCGGGAAGACCTTCGTACCACATCGGGGCGAGTGGAGTGGTATACGGGCTGGCGACATTTTTATTTTTGAGCGGATGGCTGCGTCGAGAAAAGCGCGTGGCTTCGCTATCACTTCTAATTGCCTTTTTGTATGGAGGTATGTGGTGGGGAGTTCTACCTGTAGATCCGTCGATCAGTTGGGAAGGTCACTTATGGGGCGCTTTGGCGGGATTTGCTTTAGCTTGGGTTTACCGAAAGGAAGGACCGCAACGAAAAAACTACAGATGGGAGGAGGAAGAAGATCCTGATGATCTGCTCACAAAAATCGCTTTGGGCGAAATTGAACCCCAACAAAAAGAGGTTCAAAAGCCCAAGCGAATTGTATACGTCTATCGACGAAATGATGATGACGAGAATGGTGAAAACCATTCTCAAGACAAAAAATCTAGCTAATTTCGAGAACCTCGATCTCAAACGTGAGATCTTTTCCCGCTAAAGGGTGATTGGCATCGATGGTAATTTCCTCATCCGCAATATCAGCTACGGTTACGATGATCTGTTCGCCCGAAGGAAGTTGAGAAGCAAGCTGCTGCCCTACTTGTGGGTTTAGATCAGGAGGCAATTGATCTTTAGAGATTTTTTGTACCATATCGGGCCTTACGTCTCCATAAGCTTCGCTGGCAGGAATCGTTACGGACTTTTTCTCCTTAACTTCCATTCCTACAACGGCATTATCAAAGCCGGGAATCATTTGACCCGCGCCAACTGTGAAAGACAAGGGCTCGCGATTTACAGAGGAGTCGAACACTTCGCCATCTGAAAGTGTTCCCGTGTAATGAACGCTTACCGTGTCTTTTTCTTTAACTTTTTCCATAGTTATTGAATTTTGCCACAAAGATAGTGAACTTAACTCCGTTAACCCCGAAAGAACAATAGAAACCCTTACTTTTCACCTTTTTTAAAAACAAACGAACAAATGGAACCGAATCAAAGAAAATTAATAATAATCGTAGCGGTATCTGCATTTCTGCTTCTCGTTTTATGGCAGACTTCTACTGTAACGATACAATCAGGAGAGGCAGGCGTGCTATACAAACAGTTTGGAGGCGGTACCGTCACAGATGTCACATACCCGGAGGGTTTTCACGTGCTTGCACCTTGGAACAAGATGTACATTTACAACGTGCGTAATCAAGAACAGAAGGAGAACATGACGGCGCTTTCAAAAAACGGCCTGTCCATTGACATGGAGATGTCAATTCGATTCAGACCGATAGAAGATGAAATAGGTCTTATCCACAAAACGTTAGGTCAAAATTACCGAGAAGTGATCGTAATGCCTGAAGTTCGGTCTTCTGCTCGAAAAGTTATCGGACGTTATGATCCTGAAGAACTCTATTCTTCGAAAAGAGATTTTATTCAAGAGGAGATCTTCACTGATGTTAAAAGTCGCCTTAAGAATAAGAACATCTTCCTCGATGCGATATTGATCAGAGGAATTGAACTTCCGCCGAATATCAAAACGGCCATTGAAAAGAAACTCAAGCAAGAGCAGGAAAGTCAGGAATACGAATTCCGAATTGAAAAGGAGCAAAAGGAAGCCGAGAGAAAAAGAATCGAGGCGCAGGGGATCAAAGATTTCCAAGACATTGTTTCCGAAGGAATTTCCGACAAACTGTTGAGATGGAAAGGAATCGAGGCCACATTAGAGCTCTCCAAGTCGCCCAACAGCAAGGTGGTGGTGATTGGCCAAGGAGATGACGGACTTCCATTGATCTTAGGAGGCGACTCGAAGTAATGCATCGTTATTTTGCCGTTTATAAGCCATTCGGCATGCTCAGTCAATTTTCACCGGAGGGCGACCGCCAAACGCTGGCCGCCCTCGGTGATTTTGACAAGGATGTCTACCCCGTAGGCAGACTTGATGCCGATAGCGAAGGATTGCTTTTACTTACAAACGACAAGGCTTTAAATGCAGCTTTGCTCGATCCGAATGAGAAACACTTCAGAACCTATTATGCCCAAGTGGAGGGAGAGATCAGTCACGAAGCAGTCGAAAAATTGGAGAGAGGTGTAGAGATCAGGATAAAAGGAAAAAGTCACTTTACCGCTCCCGCTCAAGCGGTAAAAATGGTGGACCCTACCCTGCCTTTGCGCAGCACTCCCATTCGGTTTCGGAAAAACGTGCCAACTTCGTGGCTCGAACTACGCATTACTGAAGGAAAAAACAGGCAAGTGAGAAGAATGACCGCAGCAGTAGGGCTGCCTACCCTTCGATTGGTTCGTTGGGCTATTGAAGACTTAAATCTAGCTGATTTTGAGGCGGGTGAGGTCAGAGAGTTCCAAAAAAACGAGATTGTAAAATTGCTTAAACTCTAAATGCTTTGGAGACGGCCATTCGCTGGATTCGCACTGTCTTAATTTGTCTGATCACGGCCATTTCAGGAACGGCCAGCATCCTCTTCGGGTGGTGGAGACCGGCTTATTATGCCATTAGCCGCTTCTTTTGGTCTCCCGGACTTTTATCGGTGAGCAATATTTGGGTGAAAAAAGACTTTAAGATAAAACTCAAAGAAGTTCCCCCATGCATTTTTTACGCGAATCACCGTTCTCATTTTGACATTCCTGTCATGATGTATTCCATTCCTAGGCCATTGTACTTTTTGGCCAAAAAAGAATTGAAAAGTATTCCATTTTTGGGGTGGGGAATGGCAGCCATTGGAATGATATTCATCGACCGAACGGATAGGACCTCGGCCAGAAAATCCATGGAAAGAGCGGGGCAGCAGATTAAGAAGGGTAAGAGTATTGTGACTTTTCCGGAAGGAACACGATCATCTTCTCGTGAGTTAATGCCTTTTAAAAAAGGAGCTTTTCATCTGGCGAAGTCGCAAGGGATACCGCTGGTGCCCGTCGCTATTTCAGGGACGGAAAAAATATTGCCAAAGCATGGCAAGTTAAAATCGGGAAAAGTGATTTTCACAATTGGTGAACCGATTCACCCTGAAGAACTAAAAGATATGACCATTGAAGAGATCAAGGAAGAAGCGAAAAAGAGATTGTTTGATTTGCTCGGCCCAATGGAACAGCAGCGGTAAGTGATCCATAAACTGTTTACCTTCGCAAAAAATTAATCACTCTCATGGGAAGAGCTTTTGAATTCCGAAAAGAGCGCAAGATGAAGCGCTGGGCTAAAATGAGTAAAGTCTTCACCCGATTGGGAAAAGATATTGTCATTGCCGTAAAGGAAGGCGGACCCGACCCGGATACGAATTCAAAACTTCGGGCGATCATCCAAAATGCGAAGTCGGAAAATATGCCCAAAGACAATATCGAGCGGGCAATCAAGCGAGCCACGAGCAAAGATCAAGAAGATTACAAGGAGGTAATTTTTGAAGGCTACGCTCCCCACGGCATAGCCATCCTGGTGGAGACGGCTACCGATAACAATACGAGAACCGTAGCCAATTTGCGCAGTTACTTTAACAAATGCAATGGAAGTTTAGGTACTTCCGGTTCGGTAGAATTTATGTTTGAGCACAAGTGCTTCTTCAAGCTGGCCAAGGGCGAAAATGACTTGGAGGAACTGGAACTCGAACTCATCGACTTCGGCGCCGACGAAATTTTTGAAGAAGATGAATCCATCATGATCTACGCCCCCTTCAGCGACTACGGCGGCTTACAGAAGGCCATTGAAGAGATGGAGCTGGAAGTGATCAATTCAGGGTTTGATCGAATTCCCATGGATACCAAAAAGCTGACTGAAGAGCAGGAGGCAGAGGTGGATAAGCTCTTGGAAAAACTGGAAGAAGACGACGACGTTCAGAACGTCTTTCACAACATGTCTTAAGACAACTCTTGTCAAACAATCCGTCATCTTATAGGTTCAAATTAGGGATTGGTCGAATAATTATGTATTTTAAGAGTAGTTCAGTGCATTCTCAGGATTGACTGCAGACTCATTAAAGATTAATTTTGTGGTCTGTTATTTGGTCCTTTAATGTTCTATAGAACTTAATGCCAATTATTCGCTTATAATGCTTGCTATGAAAAATTTAATGAAACATATTTCAGTTCTTGCTATGGGGCTGATGGCTATTGCCGCTAACGGACAAAGGGGTCCGGGAGGGGTAACCGATGATTCTGACAACGACAAAAACTGCCGATTATGGCTGGATGCCGGAGATTTGAATCTGGCTGACGGTGCTCCTGTCAACGTTTGGTACGACAAATCTGTCTCGGATATTCAAGATTCGGCTTTTTGGGATGAAGGAGACGCAGATTTGTATTTGCAACCTCTTTTCAGAAATGTTCCCGCAGCAGGCATTAATGGAAAACCCGTTGTTTCTTTTCAATCAGGTGGAATGCTGTCGATTGGAAAATGGGACGGAGGTAGTTCAGTTCCACCCTCAGCCGACCTTAATTCGAATGGGGATGCGGGGACTACTTATGAGCAAACGATGTTTTTTGCCTTCAGAACGGCGAACGATGTAACAAGCAAACAAGTTATATGGGAAGAAGGAGGAAGTGACCGAGGAATTGCAATCTACCTATTCAACGGGGAGATTTACATAGGAGCTTATGA
>DATFKV010000314.1:0-2929 GCA_035268465.1 Cryomorphaceae bacterium
ACTCTATTGGGCAGGGTTTACCCAATGGGCCATGTGGCAAGAATTTAGCAAAGATGGTTTCTTGGTTTACGGAAACTTCTTGGAAACGGTAACTCAAATTTTGCCCATGTACCTCATGAGAGCAATCGGTGGAACTTTATACCTGACGGGAACACTCGTAATGGTATACAACCTGAGATTGACCATTAAACAAGGAACCTTCCAGAAAGAAGAAGCTGCGGAAGCTCCTGCACTTGAAGGCGAATACACTGGCCCGAAAGAGCACTGGCACCGACCCATTGAGCGCAAGCCCGTTCAACTTTTGGTTCTTTCACTCATCGTGATTCTAATTGGAGGAGCAATTGAAATGGTTCCAACTTTCTTGGTGAAATCCAATGTTCCTACCATCACTTCGGTAAAACCATACACTCCGCTCGAACTTCATGGTAGAGATGTGTATATCCAAGAAGGATGCAACAACTGCCACTCGCAAATGGTGAGGCCTTTCAGACATGAAACGGAACGCTACGGTGAGTATTCCAAAGCGGGGGAATTCGTTTACGACCACCCCTTCCTTTGGGGATCCAAACGAACCGGGCCCGACCTGCATCGAGTTGGAGGGAAGTACCCTGATTCTTGGCATTACAATCACATGATTGAGCCTGAGAGGATGTCACCCAATTCCATTATGCCCGTTTACGGCTTCCTACTCGATCACAACGTCGATACATCTTCTACCGAGGCCAAGATAAATGCCATGCGAACGCTCGGAGTTCCTTACCCCGAAGGGTACGAAAACATAGCCAATGCTGATGTCTACAAGCAACAAATGATGATTGTGGAAAGTCTGAAATCGGATGAAATCGATGCAGATCCGAATACTGAGTTGATCGCGCTGATCGCTTACCTGCAAAGATTGGGTACGGATATCGCGATGGCCGACGAATCAAAAACCGCTGAAAAACAATAATCATGTTGAAATTCATAAAACACACCATGGATACGATAGTGGGAATAGAAATTTTCCCCATTATTTCCTTCTTGATTTTCTTCACCTTCTTCATCGGTTTGTTGATCTACGTGAAGCGCTTGAGCAAGTCGCATGTAGAATCAATGGGAGCACTCCCTTTTGAGTCTGATGAACAACTATCCACATCAAAATCGAATTCCAATGATTAAGAAAAAGAACGTATTGATGGCCGCAGCGGTACTTTTGACATCATTGCCGATGGTTGCTGCTGAACCTGAATCAGGATTTTCAACGTTGATGCAAGGACCCAATTTGGCGCTGGCAATTATTGCCATCATCCAATTGATTGCCATACTCAGTGTGGGTGGTATTATCAAGCGGCTTACGCGAAATACAGATTACTTCGTCAAACTCAAAAAACTGAAAGATCACTCCGGAGCGAAAGCGGTAATTTTATTAATGGGCTTTATGGGCCTCGCCTCAATAGTCAACGCTCAGGAAGTAGCGGCGGGACCTCAAGCACCGAGCTTCCCTGAATTTTTACAAGACGCGAATACTTTGCTCTTATTGGTCGTCAACATTGTATTGCTGATGGCCTTCCTCTACATGACCCAACTGCTCAAGAGCACTGTGGCCATGCTTATGCCCGAGGTTGAAGAAGAGCCCGAGGTAAGAGAGGTGGTGGAAACCGGCAAAGTAATGCATGCGCTGACCGATGCAGTGCCACTTGACAGAGAGCATGAAGTGATGATGGATCACGAATACGATGGTATCCGTGAGCTGGACAACAACCTTCCGCCATGGTGGGTGTGGATGTTCTATGCCACCATAGTCTTTGCTTTTGTTTATTTGATTTACTACCACGTACTGCCTTATGGGTTGACTCAGGAAGAGGAGTATATAGCAGAAGTGCAGCAAGCCGAGGAGGCTCGCGAAGCATATTTGGCTGCAGCCAAAAATCTGGTGGACGAGAACAATATTGTTATGCTCGCTGATGTTTCAGATTTAAAAGCGGGTAAAAACATCTTTATCGAAAAATGTGCCCAATGCCATGCAGCCGACGGGGGAGGAGGAGTAGGTCCGAATCTTACGGATGCTTATTGGATTCACGGCGGCTCCATTCGCAACGTTTTTGAGACTGTCAAATACGGTGTTCCAACCAAGGGGATGATTTCTTGGGAATCGCAATTGAGACCGATTGAGATGGCTCAAGTGTCCAGCTACATTAAAACACTGGAAGGAACGACGCCGGCTGCTCCCAAAGATCCCCAAGGTGAGCTGTGGGTAGCACCCGATGAGACGGTGGCCCCCGCGGATTCTACCGGTCTGGATAGCCCGGTTATTGAAGAAGAAATTAGTGAAGAAGACGCCCAAACGGCGGCACTTAAATGAACGTAGAGAAAAGATATCAAGAGCAAGAAACCTTCAGAGATAGTATGTCTACTATCGATGAGTCGGGAAAGAGAAAATGGCTCTTTCCCAAAAAACCATCCGGATACTTCACGAAATGGAGAACATGGGTCAGCTATTTTCTGCTGGCCTTTTTGTTCCTCGCGCCTTTTGTCCGAATAGAAGGACAGCCCCTCCTTCAATTCAATTTGCTCGAGCGAAAGTTTATCATTTTCGGGCAAATATTCTGGCCACAGGATTTTCACCTTTTCGTATTGGCCATGATCACTCTGGTCATTTTTGTTACGCTTTTTACCGTTGTGTACGGTCGTCTTTTTTGCGGCTGGGTTTGTCCGCAAACCATCTTTATGGAGCACGTTTTCCGTAAAATCGAATATGCTATAGACGGAGATTGGAAGGCGCAAATGCGACTGAAAAAGTCGGGATGGACCAAAGAAAAGATCAGAAAAAGGGTTTTGAAGCATGTCCTATTTTTCGCCATTTCTTTCTTGATTGCCAATACTTTTTTGGCCTACATCATCGGGAGTGATGCATTGATTGACATCATTACGGAACCCGTAACGGCTCACA